>JACMOG010000596.1 GCA_014378125.1 Vitreoscilla sp.
CCCTGACGTGATGAACCCGCCCGACAGCGCCTGGTCGTAGACCAGCCCGACCACCGGATGGCCCTGGCGCCGGGCGAGATCGAGACAGCAGCCGAGGTGGGCCATCGCGCGATGGATGCCCAGCAGCTCGTCGCGCCGGCGCAGCTTCTGGCCCTGCGTGTCGACCAGCAGCAGCAGCGGACGCCCCGGATGTTCCGCCACAATGGCCAGGATGGCGCGCGCCTGGCGCAGCGCCAGCTCCACGCCGACGGCCGCGTGGTGGGTGGTGCCGACGACGGCGATCGGCGCGCCGTCGAACGTGGCGTTGCCGACCAGGAGATCGCCCTCCGCGACGATGGCGTGCGCGTCGCCGAACAGGCGCGTGGCGACGGTGGGCCAGTCCATCAGGTGGCTCCGGTGGCGGGACGCAGCGAACGCACCGCGGCTGCATCGAGATCGGGCACGGCGCGCGCGTCGGCAATGCCCAGCCGCGACCACAGCTCGAACGCGTCGGCGTTGTCGCCGTCGACGTCGACGCGTCGCTGCAGCAGGGCCGACTCCGACTGCAGCTCGGCCAGCGTCATCGGTCGGTGCGTGTCCAGCGCCGCGATGGCCGCCGCACGGAAGGCGAGCGGATCGTCCTCCACCAGCGCGTCGCAGTCGCCGCACAGCCAGCGATGCTTGCCCCCGGTGGTGCGCCAGACGAGCGCGCGATCGCGCGAGTCGAACTCGCCCGCGCCGTGGGCCGACTCGATCACCTCGGGGCCGGACATCGCGTGGCGCGCGATGTCGCTCATCACCACCGTGTCGGCGCAGCGCGCCACGATGCCCATGCCGCCGAAGCAGCCGTTGGCGCCGCCGATGAGGATGACCGTGGCGATCCCGGCGGCGCGCACGTCGAGCAGCGCGCGCATCACCTCCGAGACCGCGATGAGGCCCGCGTTGGCCTGGTGCAGCCGCACGCCCCCCGACTCGGCCAGCAGCACCACCGCGTCGGGCCGGTCGCGCAGCGCGCGGCGCAGCAGGCCCGCCAGCTTGGCGCCGTGCACCTCGCCGACGCCGCCGCCCATGAACTCGCCCTCCTGGGCCGCCACGAAGATGGCGCGGCCGCCCAGCGTGGCCCGGCCGATGGCCACGCCGTCGTCGAACGCCGCGGGCACGCCCAGCTGCGCCAGGTGCGGGCTCGTGACGCGCTCGGACGGCGGCAGCCACTCGTGGAACGAGCCGGCATCCACGACCGCGGCCAGGCGCTCGCGTGCCGAGAGTTCGGCGAAGCTGGCGTTCACGGACGGCTCCCCGTGATCGCAGAGATTGCCTGGTCGAGCCGAAGGCTGACCACGGCCGGCGTCGCGCCCATGTCGTTGATGGAGACCACGATGCCGCCGAGCCCGTGGCGCGCGTGGAAGTCGCGCAGCACCGCCTCCCAGATCGCCCCGAACCCGCGCGCGGAGGTGTCGACGTCGATACGGCACCCCGTACCCACGGCGGGCTCCACCAGCACCTCCAGGTTGCCCGACGCGACCACGCCCACCAGGGCCGGTGCGAACGGGGGCGTGGCCCGGCCGCCGTCGAACGTGAAGTGAAGGGTCTCCATGCCGGCTCCTACCAGTTGCGGAAGCGCCGCGGCGGCCGGTACAGCCCGCCCGACGCCCGCACCAGGTCGCGCATCGTGCGCGCGGCCAGCAGGTTGCGCGTCGCGTCGCGCGGATCGATGCCGAGATCGGTCGGGCGCCGGATGACGCCGCGCGCCCGCAGCCGTTCCACCATCGCGCGGTCGCGCTTCTGGCCCGCCGGCGTGAAGCCCGCCACGCCGCGGATCGCCTGCTCGCGCTCCTCGTCGTCGCGGCACAGCAGCAGGTTGGCGATGCCCTCCTCGGTGAGCACGTGCGTCACGTCGTCGCCGTAGATCATGATGGGCGGCAGCGCCAGCCTGGCCTGCTCGGCCAGCTTCCAGGCGTCGAGCGTCTCCACGAACGCGGGCTGCATGTGCTCGCGGAAGGTCTCCACCATCTGCACCACCAGCTTCTGGCCACGCGGCGTGCCGCGGGCGCCGGGCAGGCCGTCGCGCGCCTCGCGCCCGGCCTTCAGCCAGGCCTCGCTGGCGTGGCGGCGGCCGCGCGCGTCGGCGCCCATGTTGGGCGCGCCGCCGAAGCCGGCGATGCGGCCCAAGGTAGCGGTCGAGCTGTTGCCGGCCAGGTCCATCTGCAGGGTCGAGCCGATGAACAGGTCGCAGGCGTAATGGCCGGCGGCCTGGCAGAACGCGCGGTTGCTGC
>JACMOG010000597.1 GCA_014378125.1 Vitreoscilla sp.
ACGGTGGGGACGGGCGCGGTCACTCGTGCTGGCGCGGTCACCGGGGCGGGCGCGGGCGCGGGCCCGGGCGCGGGCGCGGGCGCGGGCGCAGGGGCGGAAACGAGCGACGGTGTCGGGGCCGATGCGGGCGCGGCAGCAGGCGCGGCCGCGGCCGGCTCGACCACCGGCACCACGTCCGGCATGCGCTGCGTCTCCCACGGGGAGCCGGAATCGGATTTCTTGCGGAAGAAGCTGAACATGGACGGAAACGGTCTCTCGAAGCGGGCCGACGACCACGGCCGCCGAGGCGTTCCGCAGGGGAACGCACGAGGCTTCATGGTCGGGGCAATCGGATGCGATGCAAGCCCGAAAGGGCTTTTTCGATATTGTGCCGGCAACCTCTTTCCACTCGCCCGAAAAGTTGCATATAATGGCAGGCTTGGCGCTTTAGCTCAGCCGGTTAGAGCGACGGAATCATAATCCGCAGGTCCGGGGTTCGAATCCCTGAAGCGCCACCAGTCCAAGAAGCCCCGTAGAAATCGCAACCAACGCGAGCTTTTACGGGGCTTTCCTCGTTAGGGCTCACTGACCTTGGTTACGGGCTTGGAACCCACGTTGGAACCACAGGAGCAGTGTCACGAGGAAGCATCCGATGTGACACAGGGACGTTCGCCGACGGGCCGCCCCGCGATCCTGCTACGTGCCTACGGTGCAGCCGCCAAATAGAAACTGCCGTACTGCAGGCAGCACCTCACGCCCCTTGACGATGCGCTCAAGCTGAACGCAACTGGCCTTGAGCGCAATCCTTTGCGGGAGCACGAAGGGGTCACCGTCAGAGTCGGCCACGTTGAGAATCACCCAAACTCGCGTTGCGGCGGCGTCCCGTCCCGGCACCCCCACAGCATCGGTGCCCGCTCCGTCGATATTCACCGCGAGCAGTGGGTTCGCATCATGATTGGAACGACCGGTGTACTCAACCGACTGCAGCGCGGCCACGTATGGCTTGTCTGCAAGCTCCCCGTGGTGAAAGATGTACCAGGCGTAGTACCCCACGCCGACCACTGCCGATGCCGCAAGGAAATAGCTGACACGGAGCACCGAGTCGCCGAAATCTCGGGAGTTCATATTCGCCAAAATAGATGGACACGAGGTCTCCTGCCTGGATGTCGGTCCCGTCAACGTACTTCATGGCATCGACCCTAGCATCGCTCTTGGCTCCTTGGACATCCCCGCATTCTCGCCGGCACCGTCAGGAAGTGACCGTCTTCCGACACACGCCCGCAGCGCCTTCCTGCCATGTTGGCAAGTGGTGCCGAACCTTTCTTGGCATTCATGAGGAAGCGACAGTGACTTTCAGCACTTGCTCCCTCCGTCAACGGTCGGACGCCGTCGCACACGTTACGTTGCGGTCGCCCTCCGTGCACGTCGAGGATCGCCATGTATTCCGGTGAAGCATCGCGAGCCGCGTTCCTGAACGTCGCATCGACGTCTCAAGCGCCAACCTCAGTTCACTCGCTCCCCTTCGTACAGCCGCAGGAAGCGCGCGGCCTGGAACTCCACGCCGCCTCGAATCAAGTCCCAGAGCGGCTGCGGGAAGTTGGCTGGCAGTAGCGCTTCGACGCGGTCCAAGCGCGGTGCGATGCTGCTTGCCAGGTCCTGCATCCTCATGAAGAGCTCCGGCATCCCCGATTGCTGCGCCATGAATTGCCAGTGCCGAGGGAGGATGTCACGAAGGGGCCAATGTGCGTTCTTGCTCCGCACCGCCATGGCCAGCTTCACCTGACGACGATTGGTCAACAGGTTCTCACCCGGGCCGATGGTTGGCCACATCGAGATGACGTCGTAGAAGGGTGTCAGCGAAATCGCGCCGCGGCGACCGATGAAGAGCGAGAAGTTCTTTGCATGGCCGTCGGTGGCGGCGAGGAGCCAGAACGCGAACTGACACAGGCCGAAGTCCGCCTTGTCCGCGGGAGCGTTCACGGCGCCCCCGAGAATCTCGAGGCAACGCTTGATGCCCGGCCCCACGGCGCCACCGCGCCCGGGCTCCGGCCGCCCTTCGTACTTGTTGTGCCACGAGGTGCCTGTCGCCTGGCAGAAGTCCTCTTGGGGGAGCCGGGCAACCCAGCGGCCATCGTCCACCCACCGGCGGTCGAATCGCTCGACCACCAACGCCTTGCGGTCGAGAAAGGTGCCGATGTCGGCGCGCGCCACCGTCAACCCGAACGACTCCAGCAGCTTCAGGCACACCCACTCGTTTTCCACCGACAGGCTCAGGTCGATGGTGCCGTCAGGGTGGTTGCCTCCAACGATGCCAAGCGGCAGCTTCAGTATGTGCGTCGTGGGGGTCGTCCCCCGCGGCCGGCACCAGGTGTCGCCTACGCGCAGCAGTGCAGTCTTTTCCTGGGCACCCGCGATGGAGATGCGGAAGTCGTCGAACTTGTCCTCGTCTTCCGGGCCCGGCGACGCGGTTGCATCCACCAGCGCACGCGCGACCCCAGCTTCATCGAGCTCGTGGTACTCGAGGGTGCCCGCCGACGGCGGCGCCTCGTCCGCGCCCAGGAGCTGCAGCGCGCCTACGCAGTCCCGGCCGATCGCACTCAAGAGTGTCATGGGCTCGGTATCGGGGAGCTTGAAGCGGCGCTGGACACGCTGACGGATGTCCTCGTTGTCGGGAAGCAGGTTGTCAAAGTAATTGAGCACCTGCTGGCCCTGAACCACGCGGTCCGGCGTGAACGGCAGGGAGAGAGACAACGGGCGGCCGCGCTCCGATTCGAGCCATTCTGGCGCGTAGATGAGTCGGTGGACGCCCGCGCGCGTGCGCATCCAGACGCCCACGCGCTCGCCGTTCATCCACAGACCGAGATCGCTCACCATGAGCCTTCATTGCGCGACGGGGTGTCATGCGCGAGCGCCACACCGACAGCGCGCAGCGCCTTGATGAACGTCTTCCTGTCGACGTTCAGGGTCTGGCCCCAGTAGTCGAGCTCGCGGGCGCCCTGTGCATCGAGCACGACGGGCTCTGCACGCAGGAATTGGTCGTCGTGCTGAGCGTCGTCTGGAGCGCTTCCACTCCCCTTCACGAGGCGCATGACCGCTTGCGCCTGGTCACTGCTCATGTGCAGGAGATCGCGGAGGCGGCCTTGTGCAACGCGGGTCACTTGATCGGACACATTGGAGTGCGCGACCGGCTTCGCTGCCGCCTTGGATGTCGATCCGAGCGCGGCTTCGGGTTCGGCCTTCTCATTCCACTTCGGGCGAATGACCATCTCGGCGCCGAGCGTCTGCAGGATTTGCAGAAGCTGCTCGCTACTGACCGAGCCAGGGCTGGCTTCGATCGACGCGACGCGCACTTGGCCCAAGCCCAGGCGCACACCCAGTTCCTTTTGCGTGAGCTCCGCCTTCCGGCGAAGCGAACGAAGGTGGTCGCGAAGCTGCTCGACGGTCTTGATGGGAA
This sequence comes from Vitreoscilla sp., assembly GCA_014378125.1. The sequence goes on from JACMOG010000597.1 coordinate 3,434, forward strand.
AGTCCATGGCACGAATATATCGCGTATTCGCGATATTTATGATTTATCACTTATTAAAGATATTTCATCTCTTATCAGCGATTTTTCACAGATATCTCATTTCAACGATGTGCTCTGGAACGGAGGTGCGCCGCGTCGCCCGCCAAGTGGCACGGCGTCGGCTCGCACTGCACGGTCACGTGCCGGATGCCGAAGTCCGTTGCCAGGCGTTGCCGCGCCGAGGCCAGCAAGGTCGCCGAGCCGGACGATTCCGGCGCCGTCACCAGGTGCACGGTCAACATCGTCTTGCCGCTCGTCACCGACCACACGTGCAGGTCGTGCAGGCTGCGCACTCCCGGCACGGCCAGCAGCGCGGCCTCCACCTGCGCCAGGTCGACGCCCTCCGGAACGCCTTCGAGCAGGATGTTGATGCTCGACTTCAGCAGCGTCAACGTCCGCGGAACCACCCACAGTCCGATGAGCACGGCCACCGCCGAATCGACCCAGCCCCACCCCGTGAACCAGATGAGCGCCGCGCCCAGGATGACGCCGATGGAGCCGATCATGTCGGCCCACACCTCCAGGAAGTCAGGGTCGACTGGATCTCCGGCGGCGCCTTCAGCCGGAGCCAGGCCTCCCACAGGATGTAGACCGCCACCACCAGCAGCAGCAGCGCGTTGAACGCCGCCGCCAGGATCTCGAAGCGGTGGTAGCCGAAGGTGCGCCTCGAATCCGCCGGCCGCTTCGCGACGTGGATGGCCAACAGCGCGATGCCGAGCGCCGCGGTGTCGGTGAACATGTGCGCCGCGTCGGAGAGCAGCGCGAGGCTGTGGGCGATGAAGCCGCCCGCGAGTTCCACCACCAGGAACAGGCTCGTGAGGGCCAACGCGATCTTGAGCGACTTCTCGTTGGCCCCGGCCGTGTGGTCGTGCTCCGCGTGGCCGCCGTGGCCCGGCGCGTTTTGGTGCTCGTGCCCGTGCTCGTGCTCGTGTGGATGCTCTTCGGTCATCTGATTTCCTGGACTCGTCAGTCAGCGTCGCAACGGCAGCAGGCTCTGCTTCAACTGCCGCAACACGAAGCTCGACTTGCTGTGCCGGATGCCCGGGGTCTTGTACAGCCGCTCCCGCAGCAGCCGCTCGTAGTCTCGCGTGTCGCTCACCGCGATGCGCACGTAGTAGTCGTAGTCGCCCGACACCAGGAAGGCCTCCATCACCTCGGGAATGGCCTCGAGCGCACGGCCGAACTCCATCAAGGCCTCGTCGGAATGGCTGTCGAGTGTGACGTGCACGATCACGGTGTCGGCCAGGCCCAGCGCCAACGCGTTCACGCGCACGGAGTAGCCCTCGATGACGCCCGCCTCCTCCATGCGCTTCATGCGCGCCCAGCAGGGCGACGCGGTGAGGCCCACCTCGGCGCCGAGCTCGGCCATCGTCATGCGGGCGTCGCGCTGGAGGGCTTCCAGGATGGCAATGTCGAAGCGGTCGAGGTTCATTCTGCAAATCATTGTTCTGACAGCACAGTTTATTCCGACAGCAATCATTCCAGGCAAAAGTAGAAAGCAATTTCTGCGATAACTGGAACAAACTTCGTGCATGAACGCGATCCTTCCCGACCTCGCAGGCCTTGCTCCGACGCCTCGCGCCCGCGCCAGGCAGCCGACCGACACGACCCCCCGCAACGGCGCCGACGTGCTGCTGGCGACGCTGCTGGAGTTGGGCATCGATACGGTGTTCGGGTATCCGGGCGGCGCCGTGCTGCCGCTGTACGACGCGCTGCACCGAGAGCAGCGCATCCGCCACGTGCTGGTCCGCCACGAGCAGGCCGCCGTGCATGCGGCCCAGGGCTATGCGCGCAGCAGCGGCCGCCTGGGCGTGGTGTTCGTCACCTCCGGACCGGGCATGAGCAACACCACCACCGGGCTGCTCGACGCGATCAGCGACTCCGTCCCGATCCTGTGCATCAGCGGCCAGGTGGCCACCACGTCGATCGGCACGGACGCGTTCCAGGAGTGCGACGCGATGGGCATCTCGCGTCCGGTGACGAAATGGAACCACCAGCTGCGCGACGTGAAGGACGTGGCGGCCATCGTGCGCAAGTGCGTGTCCATCGCGCGCGGCGGACGGCCCGGGCCCGTGCTCATCGACTTTCCGAAGGACGTGCAGCTGGCCACCTGGGCGTTCGACGCGCCGGCGCCCACCGTCCGCGGGCGCGCCGACTGGCCGCCGCCCAAGTCGCGGCCCCTCAGCGCGATCCGCCGCGCCGCCGACCTGATCCGCGCGGCCGAGCGTCCCGTGCTGTACGGCGGTGGCGGCCTCGTCAACTCGGGTCCGGCGGCCTGCGCGGCCTTCACGGCGCTGGCGGACGTCACCGGCGCGCCCTGCACGCTCACGCTGATGGGGCTGGGAGCGGTGCCGGCGTCGCACCCGCAGTTCCTGGGCATGCTGGGCATGCACGGCACGCTGGAGGCCAACCTGGCGATGCACGGCGCCGACGTGGTGGTGTGCGTGGGCGCGCGCTTCGACGACCGCGTGACGGGGCGCGCCGACGGCTCCTGTCCCACCGCGAAGTTGGTGCACATCGACATCGATCCGACGTCGATCAACAAAGTGGTGCTCGCCGACGTCCCCCTGGTGGGCGACTGTGGCGAGCTGCTGTCGGACCTGTTGCGCGAGCTGGCCG
>JACMOG010000598.1 GCA_014378125.1 Vitreoscilla sp.
CCGTGCAGCCCCTTGCTCACGCCGTCCTCGTATTCCTCCATGAAGCTCGCGATCTCGGCCTTCACTGTGCCGCTCTTGATTGCCGTATTCGACTTTTCTAGTTGGCAGATATCCGAGTATCGTTGCCGAGCGCGATCGAGGGCGACCAATTCGTCAGTCGTCTTCAGGCTCTCAGTCACATAGCGCTGACCGCCAGCGACGCCTTTGTTCGTGATCTTGTATCGAGCGTAGTAAACATCGCCCTGAAGCAATGCGCGCGTGTAGACGCTGATCTTGTTGTCTGAGATGCGCGTGATTGCAGCCATGTGCGTGTTGACAAAATGTTGACACGTCAAAAGTATGCAGCGGAAAGCCGCTTAAACGCTAGCTTGTTATGCCACCCGTAGCACTCCAGAACTGCCAGCGCGACGGTGCCAGCGGGGCTTCGGTGGAGAAAATGGCCATGGGAATCATCCCTCCAGGTCGGTGACGAACATCTTGCCAGGGGCGTGCGTGATGCACAGCGGCAGGCCGCTGCGCTGCGTCACCCATTGCGGAGTGACGCCGCAGCCCCAGAACACCGGCACCTCGTCGTCGAGGATCTCGACGGCGTCGCCATAGTCGGGGCGCATCACGTCGGCGATGCCCAGCGCGTGCGGATTGCCCACGTGCATGGGCGCGCCGTGGGCCTGCGGAAAGCGGCCGCAGATCTCGACGACCTTGGCGACGTCGCGGCTCTTGATGGGACGCATGCTCACCACCATCTCCCCGCTGAAGCGGCCCGCGGGCGTGCAGGAAATGTTGGTGCGGTACATGGCCACGTTGCGTTGCTGCACCACGTGGCGCAGCGGGATGCCGGCCTGCTCCAGCGCCGACTCGAACGAGAAGCTGCAGCCGACCAGGAAGCTGACGAAGTCGTCGCGCCACAACGCGGCGATGTCGGCGCGTTCCTCCACGAACTCGCCGTCGCGATAGACGCGGTAGCCGGGCACGTCGGTGGCGATGTCCGACCCGGGCGCGCACAGCACCGCGCGCGCGCCGGGCTCCATCACCTCGATCAGCGGACACGGCTTCGGGTTGCGCTGGCAGAACAGCAGGAAGTCGAACGCGTCGGCCTGCGGCACGATCATCAGGTTGGCCTGGATGCGGCCGGGCGCGTGGCCCGCGGTGGGCCGCGTGAACGCGCCGGAGCGGCAGGCGTGGCGCAGCGCGCCGGGGTCGTCGAAAGTGACTTGCATGGCGAGGTCTTCGGTGAGGTTGAAGGGGCGCTAGTGCCCCAGGTACGCCTTCTTGACCGCGTCGTCGTGCAGCAGGTCCCGCGCGGGGCCCTGCATCACGACGCGCCCGGTCTGGATGACATAGCCGTGGTCGGCGATCGCCAGGGCCTTGGTGAGGTTCTGTTCCACGAGCAGGATGGCGACGCCGGTCTCGTTGACGCGCTGGATCACGTCCAGCACCTTGGTGACGAACTTGGGCGCGATGCCCCACGACGGCTCGTCCAGCATCAGCAGCCGGGGTCGCGCCATGAGGCCACGCGCGATCGCCAGCATCTGCTGCTCGCCGCCGCTCATCGTGCCGGCGAGCTGCGTCGCGCGCTCCTCGAGGATGGGGAACAGCTCGAACATCCTGTCGACGTCGGCGGCGATGCCGTCCTTGTCGTTGCGCGTGAACGCGCCCAGCTCCAGGTTGCGGCGCACGGTGAGCTTGGGAAACAGCCGTCGGCCTTCGGGCACCAGCGACAGCCCGAGCGGCACGCGCTCGTGCGCCGGCAGGCCATGGATGGCGCGACCCTCGAATTTGATGCTGCCGGCGTCCAGCGCGTTGAGCCCGGCGGCGGCGCGCAGGGTGGTCGACTTGCCGTTGCCGTTGCCGCCCACGAGGGCGACGATCTGGCCCGCGGCCACCTTCAGGCTGACGTCGTTCAGCGCGGGCACGCCGTCGTAGCTGACGCGCAGGTTGGCGAGCTCCAGCATCAGTCGTCTCCCAGGTAGGCGTGGATCACCACGGGATCGGCCTGCACCGCCGCCGGCGTGCCCTCGGCGATCTTGCGGCCGCGCTCGAGCACGACGATCTTGTCGGCGATGGGCATGATCCCTTCGAGCACGTGCTCGACGATCAGGCACGCGATGCCCCTCTGCCGGATCGCCAGCACGACCTCGACCATCTCGCGCACCTCCGACGGATTGAGGCCGGCCATCACCTCGTCCATCAGCAGCAGCTCGGGCTCGGTGGCGAGCGCACGCGCCACCGCCAGCCGGCGCTGCTCGCTGATGGTCATCGTGCGCGCCGGCTTGTCGGCGAAGCGTTCGAGGTGCACGAAGCCCAGCCACGCGAGCGCGGACGCTCGCGCGTGCGACACGCGGCGCTCGCGCAGCAGCGCGCCCGTGAGCACGTTCTCGAGCGCCGTCATGCCGTGGAAGGTGCGCGCGATCTGGAAGGTGCGGCCCACCCCGGCGCGCGCGCACTTCTCGGGCGTCAGGCCGGAGATGAGCCGGCCGTTCAGGTGGATCGTGCCGTCGCTGGGCGCCGACGAGCCGGCCACGCAGTTGAACAAGGTGGTCTTGCCGGCGCCGTTGGGGCCGATCAGGCCGACGATCTGGCCCTTCTCCACGTCGAAGGACACGTCCTCGTTGGCCACCAGGCCGTCGAAGCGCTTGCTGACGGCGCGCAGTTGGAGAAGGCTGCTCACAGCGGGGCTCCTGTCGGTTCGTGCGAAGGCGCGGCGAGCGCGGACGTGGCCTGCGCCGCGGCGTGCGCCTCCTGGGCGCTGGCGCCGTCGCGACGGGCCTGGCGGCGCGCCGCGCGCTCCTTGAACCAGCCCAGGATGCCGCTCGGATAGAACACCGCCACGACCACGATCAGGCCGGCGTAGATCACGGTGTCGGTGCCGCGGCCCGAGCCGCCGAAGCTGGCGCGCGACAGCTCCTCGATCACGGTCAGCACCACCGAGCCGATGACCGGCCCGAACAGCGTGCCGACGCCGCCGAGGATGGAGACCAGCGCCATCTTGATCGACAGCGCGGTCGACAGCACCGAGCCGGGATCGATGTAGAGCTCCTTCTGCGCGTACAGGCTGCCGCCGATGGCCGTGAAGAAGGCACTCAGGCTCAGCGCCACCTGCTTGTAGCGGGCGATGTCGATGCCGATGCTGCGCGCGGCGTCCGGCTCGTCCTTGATGGCGCGGAAGTAGAAGCCGAGAAAGCTGCGCTCCACCGCCCAGGTGGCCAGCAGCGTGAGCGCGAGCAGCGCCAGCGCGAGCCAGTAGTACGACACCTTGTCGGAGAACACCATGGCGCCCAGGCCCTGCTTGTCCATCGGAATGGACAGGCCCACCGCGGAGCCGGCGTATTCCCAGTTGGTGACGACGATCTGCACGATCTCGGCCACGGCGATCGTCGCCATCGTGAAGTAGTGGCCCTTCAGGCGGAAGCACGACCAGCCGAACACCGCGCTCAGCAGCGCCGCCACCACGCCGCCGGCCAGCATGCCCAGCCACGGGTTCCAGCCGAAGTTGATCAGCAGCAGCGTCGACGTGTACGCGCCGATGCCGTAGAACGCGGCGTGGCCCAGCGAGGCCTGGCCGGCATAGCCGCCCACCAGGTTCCAGGCGGCGCCCGCCTGCGCGGCCATCAACGCGAGCACGGCCAGGTTGATCCAGTAGGCATCCTTCACGCAGAAGGGCAATGCGAGGGCGATGACGCCGCTCGCGGCCAGGACGACGGTGGCGCGCTTCATTGCGTCTTCCCCATGAGGCCTTGCGGGCGGAACATCAGCACCGCCAGGAACAGCGCGAGCACGATCGCCATCTTGTACTGCGGCCCAAGTAGCAGGCCGCCCATGACCTCGATCACGCCGACGAGGATACCGGCCCAGAACGCGCCGGCCACGCTGCCGAAGCCGCCGAGGTTGACCACGACGAAGGCGATCAGGATGAAGTTGGCGCCGACCTCCGGGAAGATCGGGAAGAACGTGGACAGCAGCGCTCCCGCCGCGCCGGCACAGGCCGCGCCGATGCCCCAGGCGAGCGCGAACATCCTGTGCGAGTCGATGCCCATCAGGCGCGCGGCTTCCTTGTCGGAGGCCGTGGCCTCCAGCGCCGAGCCGAGCTTGGTGCGATGCAGGAAGAACCACACGACGGACGTGACCACGATGGCGCCGACGCCCGCCACCACCTGCGGCCGGCCGATCTGGAAGTTGGCCAGGTGCACGCTGCCGCTCACCAGCGAGTTCTCGATCGTGCGGTAGTCGGGCTTCCAGAAGAACTGCGCCAGGCCGCGCAGCAGCAGCATCAGGCCGAAGGTGGTGAAGATCTGGCTCAGCGGCGGCGCGTCGATGATGCGCCGGATGACCAGCTTGTAGAGCAGCACGCCGAAGGCGAACAGCATCAGCACCGTGAGCGGCAGCGTGACGAGCGGGTCGAGCGCGAACACCGCGAACATCCAGAAGCTGGCGTACATGCCCAGCATCAGGAACTCGCCGTGCGCGAAGTTCACGATGTCCATCACGCCGAAGATCATCGTCAGGCCGATCGCGACGAGGGCGTAGATCAGGCCGATCAACACGCCCGAGGCGAGGGTCTGCAACAGCAGCTCTGCAGTCATCTTGTGGTCCGTGCGGGATTCGTCGTGGTGCCTACTTGCGCGCGTCCCACCTGGGCATCGGCCACACCACCTCGTGCGACGCGAGGTCGAACGGCCAGATGGTGGTGTACTTGCCCTCGCGCACCTGCACGAGGATGCCGGCGCCCAGCGTGTTCTGGCCGGTCTCGTCGAACTTCACGCCCTTCCACGGCATGATCAACGCGGAGGCCGGGAGGTTGGTGGCGGCCAGCGCCTTGCGGATCGCCTCCGGGTCGGTGCTGCCGGCGCGGTTGATGGCGTCGGCCAGCACCATCAGGCCGGTGAAGCTGCGCGCCGAGTTGCCCGTGAAGTCGATCTTGTAGCGGGCCTTGAAGAGCTCGTCCACCTTCTTGATGATGGGCTTCTTGTCGCCGATGTCCAGCGCCCAGACCTCGCGCGAGATGACGTACTCGGCGTCCTTGCCCAGCGTCTTGATGAACTCGGTGTCGGCGAAGCCGGCGTCGTTGGCGATGAGCATGTCGGGGAGGTAGCCGAGCTCCTTGTACGTCTTCATCGACAGGATCGCCTCGGAGTACGACGACTGCAGCAGCACGGTGGGGTTGGCGGCCTTGAGCGTCTGCACCTCGGAGGTGAGCTGCGTGGTCTTGGCGGGGTAGCTCACCTGCTTGACCACGTTGTAGCCCTGGGCCGTGGCGTATTTCAGCTGCAGCTTGGCGGCCTCGTTGCCGAACAGCGTGTTCTCGGACAGCGTGGCGACGCTGGCGATCTTCATGTGCTTGGCCTGCTCCACGTCGTGCATGAACTCGACCGCGTTCTTGACGAACAGCTCGTCGTGCGGCGTCGTGCGGAAGAAGTACTTGAAGTTGCGCTGCGTCAACGTGGCCGACGACGACTCGGCGTTGAGGAACGGGATCTTGTCGCGCTCCGCCACCTGGCTGGCCGTCTGGGTGACGTTGGAGTTGTAGGCGCCCATCAGCGCCACCACGTGCTCCTGGCTGATGAGCCGCTCGGCCTCGGTGGCGCCCACCTGCGGGTTGCCCTGGTGGTCGGCGAACACCAGCTTGATCTTGGCGCCCTTCAGTCCGGTGAGGCCGCCGCCGGCCGCGAACGGCAGCTCGGGCACGCCCTTCAGGCCGTTGTTGATGATGTCCTCGGCGAACTCCAGCGCGTCGCGCATCTCGGCGCCGCTGGAGGCGAGCGCGCCGGTCAGCGGATAGATCACGCCGATCTTGATCTCCTGCTGCGCCTGCGCGCTGGCGGTGAACGCGACGGCGATGGCCGCGGCGACGAGCTTGAGGTTCCAGGGGGTGTTCATCGGCATCTCGCGAAGTGAGGACAGGACGGGGAGGAATGGGCTGATTGTGAAAAGGGTGGCCGGCCCGGGCAAGCGCAAATATTTTCTCTCAGCTCATCGAGTTTTCTTGTGAGCCGGCTTGGTGCCGGCGCGCGCCTTCTTGGGGTTTCCACCGAACGCGTCGATGAACTTCAGGGCGTCCTGGATCACCGAGTGCAGCGACGACGACCCGGGGTCGTAGCGATAGCTGGCCTGCACCGGCAGCGGCGAGAGCGCGGTCTCGCAGGGCAGGATCGCGATCTCGTGCTGGCGCATCAGCGCATTGGCCGCGACGATGGGCAAGGTGGCGATGCCGAAGCCGCTCTCGATCAGATGCACCATGGCGGGGATCGACGAGATGGTGTGCAGGCGGGGCGGCTCCAGGCCCTCGCCGCGGAGCTGCTCCAGCAGCGCCAGATGGGGTTGCGACCCGCGCTGGAACGTCATCATCTCGTTGGAGACGATCTCCGCCAGCGTGTACGGCGCGCGACGTTTCATGGGCTTGGCGCCGACGAACACCATCTCCATGGTGGGCAGCGGCCGCGTGCGGATATCGGGCGCCGAGATCGACTGCGCCGCGAACACGAGGTCCAGCGTGCCGCGCTTGACCGCCTCCACCAGCACCGGCGTGATTTCCACCGTCAGCTCCAGCTGCAGGTTGGGGTGCACGCTGCGCAGGTGCTTCAGCAACGGAATGAGCCAGGTATGCAGCACCGACTCGATGGCGCCGACGCGCAGCAGGTGCACGCCGGCCTCCTCGGTGCCCAGCTCGTCGCGCAGCTGCCGGTGCAGCGTCATCAGCCGCTCGGCGTAGTTCAGGAATCGCACGCCGGCGTTGGTCAGCGCGAACTGCTGGCGGTCGCGCCGGTCGACCAGCAGGATGCCCAGTTCTTCCTCCAGCGCCGAGACGCGGCTGGAGATGGCCGACTGCGTCATGAACAGCTTCTCGGCCGCGCGCGTCATGCTCTTGAGCGTGGCGACCCAGTAGAACGCCTCTACAAACCGCTGATTCATCCTGCGTCCGGAGTTCGGCCGCGCCGAGCGGCGCGCTGACCGTCGCGTGCGACTTTAACCCTGCGCGAGCGGCTTCATCCGCGCGTTCAGCGTCTTGCGTCCCGCGCTGGCGATCAGTGCTCGCGCCCGGCGTTCTCTCTTGCGTCGACGCGCACCTGCACCGCGGTGCGCAGCGCCTGGCGGATGCCCGCCACCTGCATGGCCAGCGGCATCGACGGCACGTCGACGCGCCCGGCCACCTGCCCAGGCGTGTACGGCACGTGCACGAACCCGGCGCGGGCCCGCGCGAGGCCGGGCCGCGTCGCGACGCGGTGCATCAGCGCATAGAAGACATGGTTGCAGACGAAGGTGCCCGCGGTGTTGGACACCGACGCGGCCGCGCCGGCCTCGCGCACGTCGCGCGCGATGGCCTTGATGGGCAGGGTGGAGAAGTACGCGGCCGGGCCGCAGGCCTCGATCGCCATGTCGATGGGCTGGCGACCGCGGTTGTCGGGAATGCGCGCGTCGTCGACGTTGACGGCCACGCGTTCGATGGAGATCTCGGGACGGCCGCCGGCCTGGCCCAGGCACAGCACGATGCGGGGCGCGTGCGCCTCGATGGCCGCGTCGAGCGCCACCAGGGCGTCGCCGAAGGCGCACGGCAGCAGCGCTGCGTGCACCACGTGGCCTTCGCAGCTCCAGCCGTCGAGCGCGCGCGCGATCTCCCACGACGGATTGACGGACTCGCCCCCGAAGGGCTCGAAACCGGTCAGCAGGATGCAGGGGGCGGGAGTCGTCATGGGTGGGTGGCGGCAGGAGGACGCATTGTGCGCGGGCGGCGCGGCCTGTGTCGATTCCTGGACATCTCTCCAGAAAGTCGCGGGCGGGGCGGTCCGCGCGCATTCAGATCCGGACGGTCTGGCCGATATGCCGGGGTGCAGTCCCTCGCTGTCGCCAAAATGACCCATTCGCTTCCCGCCGCACGCTCCACGCTCCCTCCGCTGGCCACCTGGCTGTTCGTCAGCGTGCTGGGCGCGACGATGGCCGCGGTGCTCACCTGCACGCTGGTGATCGACCGCTTCGTCCACGACGAGGCGAGCCGGGCGGCGTCGCAATACCTCCAGGCCCATGCCGACTCGCTGCGCGACGCGCTCGACCGTGGCATGGCGCAGAACTACGAGCAGGTGCGCGTTCTGGGCCAGCTCGACCAGGTGGCCACGAGCACCGATCCCGCGGTCACGCGGCGCGCGCTCGAGCAGATGCATGCCAGCTTTCCGCAATACGCGTGGTTGGGATTCGCCGGGCGTGACGGCAAGGTGATCGCTTCCATCGACGGCCTGCTGCAGGGCGCGACCGTCTCGGCGCGCCCGTGGTTCTCGGGCGCGCGGCACGGCATGTTCGTGGGCGACGTGCCCCGTGCGCTGCTGCTGGACCAGCTGCTGCCGGCGCAGGCCGAGCCCTGGCGCTTCGTCGACATCGCCACGCCGGTCTACGCGGACGACGGCAGCCTGCGCGGCGTGCTGGTCGCGCACCTGAGCTGGAGCTGGGCCGCCGGCATCAAGCACGACCTGGTCGACGCCACGTTGGCACAGCACCAGGC
>JACMOG010000599.1 GCA_014378125.1 Vitreoscilla sp.
CGCCCCGGGGCCCCCCCCTCCCCCCGGCGTGGACCCAGCGACTGCGCGCAGGATAACGGCGGAGCAGTGCGCTTACAGCACCCGCCGCGGGTGCGCCAGCGTCTCGTGCGCCGCGTGCAGGCGGCGCACCAGCACCTGGATGAACGCCTTGTCGAAGCGCATCCGCGATTCGGCGCTGAGCTGCGTCAGCGTCTCGGGCGTGAACGAGATGGTGGTGCACGGCTCCGACACGATGATGTCGGCGCTGTGGCGGCGCAGGTCGGGGCTGGGCGCGAGGTAGGCCATCTCGCCCACCGACGTGCCGGCGCCCAGGCGCGCCACGCGCTGGCCGTCGCGGAACACTTCCACCTCGCCCTGCGCGATGATGTGGAAGGTGTTGCCCTCCTGGCCGCGCCGGTAGACGCGGTGGCCGTAGTGCAGGCGCTGCCACTTGGCACGGTGCACCACCTCCCACAGCTCGACGTCGTCGAAGTCGGAGAAGAAGTCGAGCGAGCGCAGCAGGTTGAAGCGCTCCGAGTCCAGCACCTTCTGCAGGCGCCCACGCGGCACCTGGTGGTTGACGATGAGGCCCGACAGCGACTGCGCGAACGTCTCCCAGTCCTGCGGCCGTCCGTCCGGGCTCTTGGCGAGCGCGCCCATGATCACGGCCTCCAGCGCGGGCGTGACGCCCTCGCGCAGGCTGGTGAGTGGCGGCGGCTCGTTGTGGAAGATCTGGTTCATCAGCGCGACCTGCGTCTGCGCATCGAACGGCGGACGGCCCGAGATGAGGTGGTACAGCACCGCGGCCAGCGCGTAGATGTCGGTGCGGCAGTCGAGCGTATTGCCCTCGATCTGCTCGGGCGACATGTAGGCCAGCGAGCCCACGCGGTGGATCTGCGTGCGGTCGGAGTTGGTGTTGAGCACGCTGCCGAAGTCGCTCAGCTTGACGTCCACCACCTCGCCGTCCTGCACCACGGCCAGGATGTTGGCGGGCTTCACGTCGCGGTGGATCAACCCCTGGCGGTACACGTATCCCAGCGCCATGGCGCACTTGAAGCCGATCTCCACCACCTGCTCCAGCGGCAGCAGCTGGTCGGGACGGCAGAACTCGCGCAGCGTGACGCCGGGCACGCACTCCATCACCAGGTAGGGCACCTGGGCATCGCTGAAGGCCTCGTACAGCTGCACCACGTTGGGGTGGTTCAGCCGGCCCACCAGCGCGGCCTCGGCGGCGAAGAAGCGCGACCAGAAGTGGGCGTCGACGGCCGCGGTCTCGGACGACAGGCGCAGCCGCTTGATGGCGACGTCGCGCTTGTTGAAGTCGTCGTAGGCCTTGAACACCTCGCTGGTGGCCCCGTCGCCCAGGCGGCCGAGGATGGCGTACTTGCCGATCGTCGACGGCAGGTCGCCGGGCGGCGGTTCACGCTCGGTCTGTTCTGCGTTGAAGACGGTGTCGCTCATCAGGAGGGTCTTGTGGTCGGGGACGCCGGCGGCCGGGCAGGCGCCATGTGTCAGGATCGATATTGACGTGTCAGGGCACGTCGTGATCCTTCAAGAAGCACGGGATTTGCCGGCTGTTCGGTTGCCCGCGCCCGACCGTCGGCCGGCTGGGCCACCCCGCGAACCGTAGAATCGCTCCCATGATCCAAGCCAAATCAGAGCTGGCGCAAGCCCTGGCGGCGGCCGTCGCCCAGGTCGCGCCGGACGCCGCGCTCACCCCCGCGTTCGAGTCCCCCAAGCAGGCCGCCCACGGCGACCTCGCCATCACCGTGGCCATGCAGCTGGCCAAGCC
>JACMOG010000600.1 GCA_014378125.1 Vitreoscilla sp.
CCCTGGTGCTGGTGGATGGCAAGCGCCGCCACACGAGCGCCGTGATGGACACCGAGGGCCTTTTTCCCGGCACGGTGTCGGTGGACATCAACGCGATCCCGCTCAGCGCCATCGACAGCATCGAGGTGCTGCGCGACGGCGCCGGCGCGCAGCATGGCAGCGACGCCGTTGCCGGCGTCGTCAACTTCCGCCTCAAGAAGTCGGCCAGCGGCGGCTCGGCCTCCGTCACCTTCGGCGCCGACTCCACGCGCTTCAAGCCGTCCGATCGCCGCATCACCGACGGGCAGTCGCTGCTGGTCAGCGCCGACAAGGGCCTGGCGCTGGGCGCGCCCGGCGAAGGCGGCTTCCTGCACTTCGGCGGCGACGCGATCCACAGGAAGGGCACCAACCGATCGGGCCCGACCAGTTCCTATGGCGCCTCGTACAACGACACCGCGGGCGACCAGGCCCCCGGCGGCCGGGTGGTCTACAAGCCCGGCGCCCCCGACCAGCACGGCGGCGCCCTGTGGGCCAACGCCGGCCTGTCGCTGGGCGGCGACCTGACTGCCTATTCGTTCGCCACGCTGAGCCGCCGCAACGCCGAAGGCGGCGCGTTCTTCCGGTGGCCGGGCGATCCGCAGAACGTCGAGGCCGTCTATCCCAACGGGTATCGGCCGGTCACCACCAACCAGACCACCGACGTGTCATGGGTGGGCGGACTCAGGCAGTCCACCGCCGACTGGGCGTTCGACGCGAGCGCGCGCCTGGGCCAGAACGACTTCGACTACGGCGTCAAGCACTCGCTCAACGCCTCGCTGGGCACGGCCAGCCCGACCGCATTCCACCTGGCCGACTTCCACTCGCGCCAGGTCGCGTTCAACCTCGACGCCAACCGCGAGATCGCCGCCGGCTGGCTGGCCGAGCCGGCCAGCCTGGCCATCGGCGCGGAGGCGATGCACGAGGGTTACCGCACACGCCCGGGCGATCCCGCGTCCTACGCCGCCGGCCCGAACACCGACCCTTCGCTCGTCGGCCCACCCGGTGCGCAGGCCGGCCCCGGGCTGCGCCCGGCCGACGCGGTGGACGTCGGTCGCTGGGCCAAGTCGGCCTACGCCGACGTCGACCTGCCCGTCACGCGCCGCCTGCTGCTGGACGTGTCGACCCGGTGGTCGGGTTACGGCGGCGCAGGCGACGCCGTCACCGGCAAGCTGGCCGCGCGCTACAAGCTCAGCCACGACCTGCTGTTGCGCGGCTCGTTCTCGAACAGCTTCCGCGCGCCGGCGCTCGCGCAGACGGGCTTCCGCTTCACCACGCTCAACTTCAACGTGGACGGCACCGGCCTGCAGAACGACGCGCTGCTGCCGGCCACCGACCCGCTGGCCAGGGCCTTCGGCGCGGAGCGCCTCAAGCCGGAGCTGTCCACCAACCTGTCGCTGGGGGGCGCCTGGAAGGCCACGAGCAGCACCACGCTGTCGGTGGACGCGTACCGCATCCACATCCGCAACCGCATCACCCGCAGCAGCGACCTGCAGGGAGACGGCGTCACCGCCTACCTGAACGGCGTCGGCCGCACCGACATCGAGTCGGTGGCCTTCCTCACCAACGCGCTCGACACCACCACGCAAGGCGTCGACCTGGTCGCCAACCAGGCGCTGAACGTGGCCGGCGGCACGCTGAACCTGAACGCGGCGCTGAACTTCAACCGCACGAAGATCGATCGCACGCGGCAGGGATCGGCGGCGTTGACGGCGATCGATCCGGACGTGCAGCTGCTGACGCCCCAATCCCTTCTGGTGATCAAGCGCGGCTCGCCCACCAACAAGTTCGTGTTCTCCGGCGACTGGACGGCCGGCACGTGGGGCGCCACGGCGCGCGTCACGCGCTACGGCGCGGTCTACGACCAGTCCTACGACGAGTCGGCGCCCCTGGTCGACGGTGCCGGCGCGCAACGCTTCGGCGCCAACTGGTCCACCGACCTGGAGCTGTCGTACCGCATCACGCGCCAGGTGACGCTGGCCCTCGGCGGCAACAACGTCTTCGACCGCTATCCCGACCGCAGCTACGCGGGCAACACGCTGGGCGGCGCCCTGCCCTACGACTATGTCGCTCCCATCGGCATGAACGGCGCGTTCTACTATGGGCGCGTCGCCTTCACGTTCTGATTCCCTGCCCATGATCGAATCCCGTTCCCTCTCGCGTCGTCGCTGGCTCGCCGGGGCGGCCGCGGCCGCGCTCGTGCCCGGCGCGGCGCGCGCCCAGGCGCTGCCCGATCTCAAGGGCCGCAAGGTGCTGGCCGTCACCGAGAACGCCTTTCCGCCGCTGAACATGCTCGACCCCAAGACCGGCCAGGGCGTGGGGTGGGAGTACGACTGCTTCAACGAGATCGCGCGCCGCCTGCACCTGCAGGTGGAGTGGCACCTCAGCAGCTGGGACGCGATGATCGAGTCGGTACGCAACGGCCAGTTCGACGTCGGCATGGACGGCATCGGCATCGACGACAAGCGCAGGTCGCAGGTGGATTTCTCCGCGCCCTACATGCGTTCGCAGATGCTGATGCTGGTGCGCGCGGACGAGACCCGCTTCCGCGACCCCGCCGGGTTCCGCGCCAACGCGAAGTTGTTGGCCGGCGCGCAGGCCGGCACCACCGGCTTCTACACGACGGCGCGCGACCTGCTCGGGGTGCCCGGCGTCCATCCGCGCATCAAGCTGTTCGACACCTTCGGCGCCAGCGTGCAGGCGCTGCGCGCGGGCGACGTCGATGTCGTGCTGTCCGATCCCACCGGCGCGTCGGCCACGCTGTCGCGCTCGGCAAAGCTTTTCAAGGTCGTCGGCACCCCGCTGCCCGGCGAGGACTACGGGTTCATCCTGCGCAAGGGCTCGCCGCTGAAGGCCCCGATCGACGCCGCGCTCGCCACCATGGCGGCCGACGGCACGCTGGAGCGCCTGAACAAGCGCTGGCTGCCGGCCCTGCCGGCGTGACACCGTGTCCGCCGCCTGCGCGATCAGCTGGAGCGCCGGCAAGGATTCCTGGCTCGCCCTCATGCGCGCCCGCGAACAGGGCCTGCGGGTGGACACCTTCGTGACGATGTGCGACGAAGACGGCACGAGCAAGTCGCACGCGTTGGCGCCCGATCTCGTGGGGGCCCAGGTGCGCGCCCTTCGCGCCCACCGAGTTCGTGTTTCAAACGTTGACGCTGGCCCCCTCGCCCCAAGCAGGTTAGAATCCCATCCTTCGGGGCGTAGCGCAGCCTGGTAGCGCATCTGGTTTGGGACCAGAGGGTCGCGAGTTCGAATCCCGCCGCCCCGACCAAGTAAGTGATTGATCCGTCATATGAAAGTGGCCTGCCGAGTTATTGCTCGTGCAGGCCTTTTTTCTAACGCGGCGCGTTTTTTTTACCCTGGTCAAGCGCGGTGCGCGATCGCTTCTTGAGCTGCCTGCACCAAGAAGCCAGAACGAGACATGCCGCGGCTCTTCGCATACTCGTCGATCTTCACCAGAACGCGCCCTGGCACCGTGATGTTGATCTTCTCGGCCGGACCAAACAGGCGCTCGATGGGCGCATCCACGAGGCCCCACGTCCATCCCGCGAACTCTTCGGCGTGTTTTGCCATGAGATCCGCCATCGAAGCCGCGGCCGGCATGTCCTTGCCATCTTCGGCCAGCGCCTCGCAGAACGCTTCGATGGCCTCAACGGCGTTGTCATATGCCTCCTCGAGCGTGTCGCCTGCAGAGAAGCAGCCCGGAACGGCTGGCACAGCGACGCCAAACGCCGTCGTTTCCGAGCCGGGCTCGATTGCGATCAAGAACTTCATACCTGCCTCTACCTCACCCATCAACGGCGGGTGTCCCCGTGACCTCACTTGAGGCCGGCTGCCTTGCGTAGCTTGTGCACCAAGCCGACGCCGAGATCCTTCTTCGGGTGCGGAACACCGATGTGCCCCGGCTTCATCGGATGGTCGAAGACATGATGGCTGCCCTTCACGTTCCGTAGCTTCCAGCCGTCTGCTTCCAAGTCCTTGGTCAGGTCTGCGCTACGCATGGTGGTTGCTATAACCACCGCGGTGGATACTGTCAACACCGCCACCCGCGCCGTCGGCCGCCGCGGTCACGCGCTCGAGACCAGCGTCGTGGCCAGCGCGTTGTGCCGCTCCACCAGCGGCCCCAGGTCGAGCGTGGCCAGGCGTCCCTCCCGCACCGCCACGCGACCATTGACGATCGTCCAAGCCGCCTGCGGCCTGGCGCACAGCAGCAGGCTGGCCACCGGGTCGAGCACCGCGCCGTCAGAGAACGCCGCCGTCCGCAGGTCGAACAGCGCCAGGTCGGCGCACAAGCCCGGGGCCAGGCGCCCGATGTCGGACCGTCCCAGCACCGGCGCGCCGCCGCCCCGAGACCCACCGGCACGCCAGCGTCCAGCATGCGCCGGATGGGCGCGATGCCCGAGGCCAGGCGCATGTTGCTGCAGGGGCAGTGGGCGACGCCCGTGCGCGTGCTGGCGAACAGCGCGATGCCCCCGGGATCGAGCTTGACGCAGTGCGCGTGCCACACGTCGGCCCCGGTCCAACCCGGGTCCTGCGCGTACTGCGCGGGCGTGCAGCCGAATTTCTCCAGGCTGTAGGCGACGTCGTGGTCGTTCTCGGCCAGGTACGTGTGCAGGCGCACGCCGTACGCTCGCGCGAGGCTGGCCGACTCGTGCATCAGGTCGCGGCTGACGCTGAACGGCGAGCACGGCACCCCCGCCATGTTCACCATGGCGCCGTGCGACTTGTCGTGGAAGCGTTCGATCACGCGCCGCGTGTCGGCCGGGATCGCGTCCTCGCGCTCCACCACCCGGTCGGGCGGCAGCCCGCCCTGCGACGCGCCCACGCTCATGTTGCCGCGGGTGGCCACGAAGCGCATGCCGATCTCGGTGGCGGCCTCGATGTTGTCGTCCCCGGGCCGTGCCCAGCTGCAAGGGGTCTGGCCCCGGCCGGGGCCAGACCCCATCAACCGCCCGCTAGGCCCGCACCGCCACGCGGCGCTCGCCCATCGACACGACGTCGCCCGCGCGCACCTTGCGCCCGCGCCGAACGTCCACCTCGCCATTGACCATGACCCCGCCCTGCTGGATCAGCAGCTTTGCCTCGCCGCCGCTGCTCGCCAGGCCGGCGGCTTTCAGCAGCGCGTCCAGCGTGATGTGCTCGCCGCGCAGGTCGAAGGCGATGGGATCCATGGGAGTCTCTGAAGCTGGGAAAGGGTCGCCAGCGTACCGCGTTTTGGCGCGCGCACAGAAAAGAGCCCGGCGCGCGAGCGACCGGGCTGAGACCGGCGACCAAAGAGGAGGGAGGGAGGAGGTGCGCCGCCGGAAAAGATAGTTTCTGCCAACCCGCAGCCGCCGTTTGTAGGACAACATCGCGCCGGCGTGCCTGGACACATCTGTTGCCTCACGGTCGAGTCAAGCCTTATTCCTCAGCGCCGCCTCCCGCAGGGCCGTGAGCGTGGTGCGGGACGTGCTCACGTCCGCCGGCAGCAGGAGGTGCAGCAGCGTCGGCCCGTCAGCCTTCAGCGCGCGGCCGAAAGCCGGCTCGAACCCCGCCGTGGCCTCCACGCGCTCGGCGTGCCAACCGTAGGCGCGCGCCAGCTGAACGAAGTCGGGATTGCTCAGCGACGTGCCGCTCACCCGCGCCGGGAAGTCGCGCTCCTGGTGCATGCGGATGGTGCCGTAGGTGCCGTTGTCGACCACCACGACCACCAGCTTGCCCTCGGCGCGCCCCGCCCCGTGCGCCGTGGCGGTGGCCAGCTCCTGGCCGGGCATCAGAAAGTCGCCGTCGCCCGCGATGGCGATGGCCGTGCGGCCCGGATAGAGCAGGTTCGCCGCGATTGCCGCAGGCACGCCGTAGCCCATGGCCCCGGCGGTGGGGGCGAGCTGGGTGCGGCCCTCGCGCTGCAGGCTGGCGTACTGGTGGAAGCGGTGCAGCCAGCCGGCGTAGTTGCCGGCGCCGTTGGTGTAGACGGCGCCGGCCGGCGCCATCGCCTCGATGGTCTTGACGACCACGGCCAGGTCCATCGGCTCCACCGGCGCGGCCACCAGGTTGGCCAGGTACTCGGCATGGGCCTGGGCGCCGGCGGCAGGCGAGCGCGGCGTGGGCGGATCGATGCCCTC
Organism: Vitreoscilla sp.; assembly: GCA_014378125.1. The sequence goes on from JACMOG010000600.1 coordinate 6,120, forward strand.
CAGCGCGCAACCGATGGCCGCCACCGAGCACTGCAACGCGATCGTGGGCTGGTAGACACGGCCGAGCTCCTCGGCGCCGGCATGGAAGTGCACCAG
>JACMOG010000601.1 GCA_014378125.1 Vitreoscilla sp.
ACGGCGACGCCGCGCTCGACCCGGCCTACCGTGCTCGGTTGATGCCCAACTCGACGCTCACCGGCGAGGCCAACCTGCTGGTCATGCCCAACATCGACGCGGCCAACATCTCGTACAACCTGCTCAAGACCGCGGCCGGGGGCGGCATCGCCATCGGCCCGGTGCTGCTGGGCGCCGCGCGCCCGGTGCACGTGCTCACGCCGTCCACCACGGTGCGACGCATCATCAACATGACGGCGCTCACGGTGGCCGACGCGAACGCGGCACGCTGAAGGGCGCTTCCGCGGCGGGCTTGTAGGACAGCGCGGCGGCGGCTTCGGCAGCCGTTATGCTGGCATCGGGAAACGACATGGAACCCTGTCGGGCCGCTGCATTCCCACCGGATCTTGATGCCTTCCTGTTGAGTGATTACGCCTCCAGGAGCCGCTTCCGGGCCCTCAAAGTCAGCGGCGAGTCAGCCGGCGCAAGGTCGTTCACGGGCCTTGGCGCGCGGTCAATTCTCAGGCGGACGGGCGTTTATCCGTGAGCGATCGCTCACACTCAAAGCCTGTACCAGGGTCTCTCCCTCAGCCCGAGACTTGAGATTTCAAGGGCGTTCCGGTACCATTCGGGATTGGAATTTCAGGGTTGCTTCGGAATTCGATGCCGTTGTCGCGAGCATCGCGCCGAAGCCAGGAACCGGACACTCAGCCGGTACGAACAGGTCTAGCCGTGGTGATCAACGAGAAGGACGTCGTGAAGAACGTCGACGAAGCCACCGTCCGGAACGGACGCGCGGGAACCACGGCAACGCCGTCCCCCCGACGCGTATCGCGGGCCAGCGCGTTGTTCGCGCTGGCTCTGGCCGCCACGCTGGCATTCGGTTCCCTGGCGCCCGCCCGTTCCGAAGCGAAGCAGTCGTCCGGCCTGGACGCCGACGTCACGCTGGCCAGCCTGCCTCCGGAAGCCCGGCGAACCGATCAATTGATTCATTCCGGCGGCCCGTTCCCGTATTCGCAGGACGGCGTGGTGTTCGGCAACCGCGAAAAGCGGCTCGAGCGGCACCCGCGGGGCTACTACCACGAGTACACCGTGGTCACGCCCGGTGCGCGCACCCGGGGAGCTCGCCGGATCATCTGCGGCGGCAACCCGCCGACGGAACCAGAGGCCTGTTTTTATACCGAAGATCACTACGGCAGTTTTCATCTGATCGTGAAGTGATCGTCGGAAGACGATTTTGCAAGTGATTTCTGAGAGGAACGTGACCATGCTGTTGCAGACCGTCCGTCCCAACATCGTTCAATCGATACGGGCGTATCGGGTCGACGAATTGCTCGAGGCAGCGCAAGGTGCCGGACAGCATTTTCTCTACGCGAACCTGACCAACGCGCAGTCCAAGCAGGACGTGCTCGAGGCCATTGCCGAGGCGTTCCTGTTTCCGGCGCACTTCGGCAAGAACCTCGACGCGCTGTACGACTGCATGACCGACCTGGTTCACAAGTCGGGCTCGCAGCCCGGCTTCGTCGTCGTGCTGGAGCAATTGCCCGACAACCCCCGATTCGATCGCGAATCGCGCGAGCAGCTGCTCGACGTGTTCCGCGACGCCGCAGACTTCTGGGGGGAACGCAAAATTGCCTTCAGGTGCTTCTATTCTTTTCAGTAGCCCGCTCTCAAGAAAATGGGTCATGGGAGCGGGCGGCGGAAGCGGCCCCAGTCATCGAAAAGCCGGCCCCGAAGGCCAGCAGCAAAGCCAACGCGAATGCGACGTTCGGCACGAACATGCCGCTCATGAGCAGCGCGTTCGACACCGCGATGTGGCTCAACGCGGCCTGATCTCCAGGCTGCGTTCCACGCGTGACAAGGGCTCCCTCGGGAGCCCTTTTCTTTGGTTCATCGCCGGGTTGCGGGGTTGCGGGGTGTCGGTTTGCGGGTGTCGTTTTGCGGGTGTCGTTTTGCAGGGCGCGCCCGGTGAGTCGTGACTGACCCCGAGGCGCCCCATGACCCCGCGGCGCCCGATGACCCAGCGACGCGCGGAATCGCGGGCGCTGCCCGCCGGCGCTCAGTCGTCGTCGCCGGCGTCGGCGCCTGGCAACGCACCCTCGGACAACGCCGGCATGGCCAGCGCCAGCGCGATGTACTCGTCGACCGGCACCTGCTCGGCGCGGCGGGTGCCGTCGAACTCGGCGGTGTAGCCTTGCTCGACCAGCCACTTGCCCAGCGTGGCACGCAGCATCTTGCGCCGCTGCGAGAACGCGATGCCGACGATCCGGCCCAGCACGGCCGGGTTCACGGCGGCGGGGTTGGCGCGCGGGCGCATGCGCACGATGGCGGAATTGACCCGCGGCGGCGGGTCGAATGCCTCGGGCGGCACGTCGAACAGATGCTCGATCTCGTAGCGCCACTGCAGCATCACCGTGAGCCGCCCGAAGGCCTTGCTGCCGGGCTTGGCGGCCATGCGGTCCACCACCTCTTTCTGCAGCATGAACACCTGGTCCACCACGTGCGGCGCGGCGGAGATCAGGTGGAACAGGATGGGCGACGAGATGTTGTAGGGCAGGTTGCCGACCACGCGGATGGGGCCGCCCAGGCGCTCGGCCAGCGCGGCGAAGTCCACCCGCAGCACGTCGGACTCCACCACGTCGAGCCCGCCGCGGCGGAGCAGCCGCTCCGCCAGGTCCCGGTCGAGCTCGATCACCGTCAGCGCGTCGCAGTGCGCGCGCAGCGGGATCGTCATGGCGCCCAGTCCGGGGCCGATCTCGACCAGGCGCTCGCCTGGTAGCGGCGCGATGGCGCGGATGATGCGGTCGTTGACCTCGACCGCGGTCAGGAAGTGCTGGCCGAAGCGCTTGCGGGCGATGTGCGCCATCAGGTTCTGCCGATCAGAGCGGCGGCTCGCGGTACTCGATGAACGCCTTGGCGCGCAAGTCGGCCACCCACTCGGCGTAGGCCGGGTCGAACTTCTGCTCGCGCAACGCGTTGTTGGCCTGCTCGCGGAGCTGCTTCGGATCGATGGCCGTGTCGCGGCGGTCGAGCACCTGGATCAGGTGGACACCGAAGCGCGAGCGCACGGGACCCGACAGGCCGGCCAGCGGCAACTTGTCCATGGCCTCCTCGAACTCGGGCACGAACGAGCCGGGCGAGGCCCAGCCGAGGTCGCCGCCGGCTTGCGCGCTGCCGTCTTCCGAGAACTGGCGTGCCAGCTCCTCGAACGTCTTGGCGCCGCTGGCGATCTGCTGGCGCATCTCGACGATGCGGCGCTCGGCCGCGTCGATGCTCAGCGAGGGCGACGGGCGCAGCACGATGTGGCGCACCCGCGTCTGCGTGATGGTGAGGCCCGACTCCTCGCCGCGCGACACCACCTTCAGGATGTGGAAGCCGGCGCCGCTGCGCACGATGCCTGTCGTGCCGCCCACCTTGACGTTGGCCACGGCGCTGGCGAACAGGTCGGGGTACTTGTCGACCGCGCGCGAACCCATCTCGCCGCCCTTGGCCTTGTTGGTATCCTCGGACATGTCACGTACGACCTGCTCGAACGGCTCGCCGTTGTTCACGCGGGCCAGCGCCTGCTCGGCGCGCGCCTTGCGTTCGGCCTCGATGGCCGGCGTGGCCTTTTCGGGCACCGTGATCAGGATCTGCGCGATGTTGAGTTGCGCCGCGGCGGTGCGGCCACCCCGCATCTTGGAGATGTAGTCGGCGACCTCGGCGTCGGTCACGCGGATGTGGTTGACCACCTCGCGCTCGCGGATGCGCTCGATGGTGATCTGGTCGCGGATGCCGTTGCGGAACGTGGCGTAGTCCAGGCCCTGCTGGCGGAGGCGGTCGCGCAGCTGGTCGGGCGTCATCTTGTTGGACTGCGCGATGTTGGCGATGGCGCGGTCGACTTCCGCGTCGTCCACCTTCACGCCGTTGTCGCGGGCGTAGGTGACGAGCACGCGCTCTTCCACCAGCGCGTCGAGCGCCTGCTTGTGCAGTTCGCCCGGGGTGGGCTGCGCGCCGCCCTTCTCGATGCTCTCCTGCTGCAGCTTCAACTGGCGGGCCGAGACCTCGTTGTTGGTGACGGACTCGGTGTTGACCACGGCGACGATGTAGTCGGCCGACCGGGCGGTGGCCTTGATGCGGGGCAGCGTGCCGAACTGGCGCACGCCGGAGGCCGCCACGGGCGAGAGGACCGTCGGCTTGTCGACCTGGGGGATGGGCGCGCCGGTGGCGGGCATGCGGGCCGCGGCGGGCGCCGACGATTGGGCGATGCCGAGGGTGGCCGTGCCGAGCAGGAACGTGGCGGCGACCAGGGTCAGGAAATTGAGCTTCAAGCGATCTCTCATGGTGTATTCGGGGTCACGGCCGTTGCGCCGGGATCGTTGCGCAAGGGTTGGTAGCCGGGCACATTGTCCTTCAGTACCTTGAGGGACCCTGTTCCGAGCGTCGACAGGCCGTTGAGTTCCAGTTGCAGCACCAGATGGGTGGTACTTTGCTGGCGACCCGTGGACGTGCGCTCGACCATCATCCGGCCGATCCAGCATCCGGCGTCGTACTCGAAGCCGCCGATCGCGTAGGTGGCGCGGTTGTCGTTGACGCTGTAGTCGGCGCGACCCACGAGGTAGAGCGTGCCGCCGCATCCGCTGGGCTGCGGGTCGCGGTGGTACACGGGCCACTGGCCGCCCACCTCGTACTGCTTGCTGGAGTCGCGCGCGTAGCGGTAGGTGAGGCTCAGCGTCTTGAAGGGCCCCGGGTGATAGCGAGCGCTTACAACAGCACGCTGTGTCCAGCCCGTGTTCGCGGACGGATCCTCTTCCACGATGCCGTCGAAGCTCCAGTGCTCCATCGCCGACGACGATCCGTACAGCAACAGGTGCGACAGGTGCTGCGACTCGGGCTTGCAGTCGCTGCTCGCAGCGCGCTGCGCCGTCGACAGGCCCGAGCAGTCGGCGACGGCGTAGTTGTCGAGCGTGAGCTGCTGCACGTGGAACAGCACCTTCTGGGCCACGCCCACCCGCAACAGCTCGCGGCCGTTGGTCGCGTCGTTGAAACGGGTACTGACGCCAGCCGTGAGCTGGTTCTCGTCGGAGACGCGATCGTTGCCGGTGAACTGGTTGTCGCTGTAGATGGAGACTTCGTTGAAGTCCTTGGGCGCGGTGTCGTAGACCGGCAGCTTCCACTGGTCGTGGAACGGGGTGAGCACGTACAGGAAGCGCGGCTCCAGCGTCTGCACCAGGTCGCGGCCGAACAGCGCGGCCTGGCGCTCGAAGCTGAAGGCGCTGTCGGTGCTGAAGGTGGGCGTCACCCGCGTGAGGTCGACCCGGCTGCCGGACGCGTCCATGTCACTGCGATAGGTGGCGCCGTGCAGCGTCAGGCGCGGCTCGATGCGGCCCCAGTCGGAGGAGAAATTGCGCGAGAGCGTGCCGATCACGTGCGCGCGGGTGCCGCCGACGCGCTGGTCGAGCGCCACGGGATCCGTGGGGTTGGCCGCCCGCAGCATGTCGATGTAGCCGTTCTCCTGCGAGTGGTTCGACAGGTCGAAGCGGTTGGCCTCGGCCTCGAAGTCGAAGCGCACCTGGTCCTTCAGCGTGACGTTGCCGCGCAGGCCCAGTTGCGGGCTGCGCTGGTAGGGCACGCTGATGAGCGCCGCCTGGTCGGGCTCGCCCGTATCCTGCAGCGTCTGGAAGCGCTGCACCCGGGCGTAGGTGTCGATCTCGCCGGCGTCGCCGAACGGAAGGAAGCGGCGCGTGCCCGACAGGTCGGTGGGCAGCATGCGCTGGGTCAGCGACGGCAGCTGGCTGGGGAAGTCCTTCCAGTACGTGGCGTCGGACACGCGCTGGACGCGGGCGCTGTAGGTGAGCCAGTCGCTGCGCGTGCCTTCGTGCGCCCATTCGAACGCGCCGCGCGTCTTGTTGTGGTCGTCCAGGTCGCTCGGCAGCAGCCAGCCGGTAGCCTGGCCGAGGTCGCTGGGCTGCAGGTAGCGCACCTCGCCGGTGAGCGCGACGCCGCGCCGGGTGCTGTAGCCGGGCGAGATCGTGGCGTCCACGTCGGGCGCGATGTTCCAGTAATAGGGCACCGACACGGCCACGCCACTGCGGTTGCTGAGGTCGCCGGTGGGCGGCAGCCAGCCCGACTTGCGCTCGGCGGTCACCGGGAACGTGAGCGAGGGCGCCGCGAGGATGGGCACGCCCAGGAAGCGCAGCACGGCGTGCGTGGCGCGGCCCTCGTTGGTCGCCGTGTCGATGTCGATCTGGTCGCCGGTGATGATCCAGTCGGGTTCGTCGGGGCCGTCGCGCGAGCAGCTCGTGTAGTTGGCCTGGTAGAACGTCGAGTGCTCGCGGTCGATCAGCTCGATGCGCTGCGCATGGCCGCCGGCCTTGCGGGCGCCCAGCTCGTATTCGGTGCCGATCAGCGTGCCGGCCGATCGCGTGAGCTCGAGGTCGACGCGGTCGGCGCTGAACCAGTCGAGGCCGCGGTCGATGCGCACGTTGCCCTGGGCGTGGGCGGTGTCGCTGAGGCGGTCATAGGTGAGCAGGTCGGCATGCAGATCCATGTCGAGGCGCGTGACCTCGACCTTGCCGCTGGCCTGCGTGACGCCGCCGATCTGGCTCACCACGTCGTCGGCGGTGAGCGTGACCACGGCCGGCGGGACGTCCGAGCCGGGCTGCTCCTTTGGCGGCTCGGGCAGCGGGCGGGCGCGCACGGGCGGCAGCGACTGCGCCTGCACCAGGCTTGCGAAAACGCATAGCACCGCCGCGGCGGCCAGAGGCGCCAGAGCGGACGGGGGACGGGGACGGCGACGCGACAGGGGACGCAACACGCGGACTGAAGAGGGCTGGGTGGCGGAGCGCCTGGCGCCGCTTGCGGGGCGGGTCCCGCGCGCGGCGGACAACGAATCGACGCGCCGACGCCGCCCGGCGGGACCCGTGCCGCTAGCGACGCAGGGGGATTATTAGAATGGCGATTATCCACGACAGTGCTGCCAGCTTGTGTCGGCGGCTCGCGCCGCGTTGCCCTGGCGTCACGAGCGTCCGGCGCCGGCCCCGCTGCCGGCCCCCACATCCGCGCCAAAACCATCCCTCCCGATGACCGATTCCCTCCCCGGCTCCGACTCCGCAACCGCCGCCCGCACCGCCATCGCCTGGGACGACGCCGAGCGCGAGCGGGCGTTCGGCCGCTGGCTCGAGGAGCTGGCGCCGCGCCACCGCCTCGACCGCGACAGCCTGCACCTGGCCTCGGCCGACGCCAGCGCGCGCCGCTACTTCCGGGTCGCCGGCGTCGACGGCGGCAGCTTCATCGTGATGGACTCGCCGGCCGCCGAGGACAGCGTGGCCGCCTTCGTCCGCATCGGCGGGTTGGTCCGCGAGGCCGGCCTCAACGGCCCTCGCGTGCTCGAACAGGACATGCGCCTGGGCTTCCTGCTGCTGGACGACCTGGGCGACACCCCGTACCTGGCCGCGCTGCGCCAGGCCGACACCGCCGGCGCCGACGCGCTGATGCGCGACGCCATCGCGGCGCTGATCCAGTGGCAGCTGAAGGGCGACTGCAGCACGCTGCCGCCCTACGACGACGCGCTGCTGCGCCGCGAGGTGCAGCTGTTTCCCGACTGGTGCGTCGCCCGCGAGTTCGGGGTCGTGTGGACACCCAAGGAACAGGACGTGTGGCGCACCGTCAGCCAGCGCCTGATCGACAGCGCGCTGGCCCAGCCCCAGGTGGCCGTGCACCGCGACTGGATGCCGCGCAACCTGATGGTGTGCGCGCGCAACCCGGGCGTGCTCGACTTCCAGGACGCCGTGCGCGGCCCGATCAGCTACGACCTGGCCTCGCTGCTGCGCGACGCGTTCATCTCGTGGGACGAGGAGCACGAACTCGACTGGGCCGTGCGCTACTGGCAGGACGCCCGCCACGCCGGGCTGCCGGTCGACGCCGACTTCGGCGAGTTCTGGCGCCAGACCGAGTGGATGGGCCTGCAGCGCCACCTGAAGATCCTGGGCATCTTCTGCCGTTTGAAGCACCGCGACGGCAAGCCGCACTACAGCGAGGACCTGCCGCGATTCTTCAACTACGCCACGAAGGTGGCCAACCGCTACGGCCCGCTGCGCTCGTTGCTGAACCTGCTGGAGCCGCTCAGCGGCGTGGCGGTGCAGGCGGGCTACACCTTCTGAGGCGGAGCCAGCGCCTGTCGGGCCCTGGCACGCGCGGGCAATTCCTTGCGCCAGCGGGCGCATTCGCGCGCCGCTAACCTGCGCCGCATGACCACCTTGTTCGACTCCTTCAAGTTCGGCGACATCGCCGTCGCCAACCGGTGCCAGGAGATCGGCCCGGGCCGCGTGGGCCTGCGCCTGTCGCCGGTGACGCCGGCCAACGACATCGGCCAGGACTCCGATCCGACGGCCCTGTTCAGCCACGTCGTCGAGGAGCTGGACAAGCTGAAGTTCGCGTTCATCGAGGTGGTGGAAGGCAGCACCGGCGGCCCGCGCGACTTCGCCCCGTTCGACTTCGCCGCCCTGCGCGCGCTGTGGTCCGGCGCCTGGATCGTCAACAACGGCTACACGCGCCAGATGGCCATCGAGACGCTGGCCGCGGGCCAGGCCGACGCGATCTCGTTCGGCAAGGCGTTCATCTCCAATCCCGACCTGGCGCGACGCCTGCGCGAGGATCGCGAACTCGCGCCGCTGAACCAGAAGACGATGTATGGCGGCGACGCCGAGGGCTACACGGACTATCCGCCGCTCCCGTGACGTCGTCGCACGCGCCACGCACGCCGTCATCCTCCGCGCCACGGACGCCGTCATCCTGCGCGTAGTCGCAGGATGACACGTCACCAGGTCATCGCCCTGGTGCGTGCCCGAAACAGCTCCACGACCCCCGTGGCGCGCGGCCCCGGGATCAGCTCGAATGCCTGCCCGGCCTCGATCGTGCCAGGCATCCGCACCGCCAGCCAGAACCCGCACCAGCGCGACTGCGCCACCATCCTGGCCGCGTGCACGAAGCCCAGCGTCTCGTTGAACCGCACGTCGGGCAGGCGCGGCACGCTCACCACCAGCGTGCAGTCCGGAAAGCGCAGCAGGTCGCCTTCCCAAAGCTGCGCCTCCACCACGCCCTCCAGCATCAAGTGTTCGTCGAAGGCGCCGGGCGGGATCGCCGCGTCGGGATCGGCCACGCCGGCCTGCGCGCGCATCGTGCGCCATACCGGCAAATGCGCGCCGGGATAGCCGTAGAGCGCGTGCGACAACAGCAGCTCGTCGGCCACCTTCGGATCCTCGCCCACCGGGTGCCCCGGCGCGCGTTCGGAAAAGCCGGCCAGTCCTACAGACACCGGGCCCGTGAACGGCTCCAGGCGAAGCACGCCCTCCGCGCCGACGGGCCGGGGAACATTCACGGAGGCTACGCGCATCGTCATCGGCGCATTGTCGGCGCAACACCGCCGACAATGGCGGGGCCATGCCTCCCGCATTCGTCCCCGAACTCGCCACGCTGCAGGCCCGCTCCGCGTGAGCGCGGCGCTCATGCGCGGCGCGAGGCCTCTTATGTGCGGCCCCACTCCTATACTGGCGCGTCCCGCCCCTCGACCCCGGCCACTGGACGCCCGATGAACGCCACCCCGCAGAACGGGCCGCCTGCCGGACCGACGTCGGGGACGGCAACGCCGCCCTCGCAGGCGGCGTTGCGCTCGCCGGCCGCGTTG
>JACMOG010000602.1 GCA_014378125.1 Vitreoscilla sp.
AGACGCGCGTGTACGGGGGCGCGCGCGGCGCGGTGCACCCGCACGCGGCCGCGCGCCACGCGTGCGCGCAGCGCGGCGATGCCGGCATCCCGTCGCTCGCGCTGATGACGCTGCACGCGGGCCGCGCGGTCGAGACCGCGATGCCCGATCGCCCGGCCGACCCCGACGTGGTGCTGAAGGTGCATCCCGGCGTGGGCTGGCTGGTGGCCGTGCCGCTGCTGCGCTTCGAGCGCGAGCTCACGCGCAGCGAACGCGTGCAGCAGCAGGTGGTGCAGTGGTGGCGCCGCCTGCGGGGCCGCGTCGGCAAGCCGTCGCCACGCGATCGCGATCCCACGTTCGAGTCGCGCCTGAAGGCGGACGAGGGCTGGTGGGCCGAGCAACTGGGCGTGCCCGCGGCCGCGGCGAACGAGCTGGCGCGCGATGCCCGCCTGGGCGCGTCGCTGCGCCCGGCCAGCCGCATCGCCACGCAGGCGCCGTCGGCGCGCACGCAGGCCCAGGTGGTGATGATCCACGGCGGGCTGAGCTCGGCGCGCAGCGGCTTCGAGGCCGCGCTCAACACCAAGGCGCGTGCGGTGGCCAAGGCCATCGAGGCGGGGCAGCCCGTGTCGCCCGGCCCGATCGAGATCAAGATCGACCGGGGTCGCGCGGAGGGCCCGGCCGGACCGCTGCAGCGCGAGCTGGCGCTGGCCGCCACCGCCGCGGCCTTCGACACGGCGGCTCTGTCCAGCGCGCCGCCGCCGCCGCCGAGCGCGGCGCACGTCTGGCCCGGCCTGCCCACGCTCGACGAGCGCGCCACCTGGCGCTTCGAGCACGACACCTTCCTGCGCGTGGCGCAGAACGTGGCCCACCTCGTGGCCGGCGTGCGCAGGCACTGCATCGCGGGCAGCCCTCCGGGGGCACGCAGGCACGTGGTGCTGATCGCGCACTCGCGCGGCGGCAACGTGGCGCGCTTCGGCCTGCTGGCGCTGCGCAAGGCCTTCGGCAAGCAGGGCTGGACCTTCGCGGCCGTCACCCTGGGCAGCCCGCACCTGGGCACCCACGTGTTCGAACGCGTGGGCCATCGCTGGCATGGCCTGGCCGCCGCGCTGGGCGGCCTGCGCCACCTGGGCGCGCCCTGGGGGAACCGCGGGACGCTGCCCGGGCTGGTCAACCTGGAGCGCGGGCTGGCCTACGACGTGCCGCCCGGCTTCCACGACGTGGAGCCCGCGGGCGTGGCGCGCATGAGGGGCGGCCGCCCGGCCACCGAGCTGCCCGCCGACATGTGGCTGGTGGGCTCGCACTGGGGCCCCGGCTCCGGCGTCGACGAGCGCACCTGGGACTGGCTGTTCGAGGACGTGTTCGGCGCGGAAGAGGAGGGCGACGGCCTCGTGCGCCGCCTGTCCGCGCTGGGCGGACGCGCCGCCGACGTCGACGACGCGCAGCGCTGCCCCGTGCAGTTCGACGCGTCGCCGGTGTTCCACACGCACTACCTGGTGCACGAGCAGACGCGGATGCAGGTGGCGCGGATGCTGGCCAGCGCGCTGACGTCGGGGTCTGAAGCGGCTTGATCCTTGTGGCCGAGTGCTGTCGCGGTGCCGACCTTGGCTTTGGCCTTCGGGCTTCGGGCTTCGGGCTCTGGGAGTTGCTGGCCGCGACCTCGCGGGCGAACGGCGGGTGCGTCCCGCCGGGGCTGGCTTCGGGTCGGGCTGCGCTTCGCGGACGACACCCTTGCGCGGACGGGGCGGGGGCGCGCGCGGAACTCGCTGCGCGCTGCGCGCTACGCTCAGACACGCCGCTGCGAGCCAGTACACGAAGCGCGCTCCGCGCACCGCCCCCACCCCTGCGGTTCCTGCCGCCCCTCAATGCCATCCCCGACGGGACGCAGCCACCGTTCGCCTG
>JACMOG010000603.1 GCA_014378125.1 Vitreoscilla sp.
GCTGTCCGAGTGGTTGCAGATGTGGCCGGGGTCGTAGCCGTCGAGGAAGCCGAACGGGCCGTAGTCGATGGTGAGGCCCAGGATGGACATGTTGTCGGTGTTCATCACGCCGTGGGCGAAGCCCACCGCCTGCCACTTGGCCACCATCACGGCCGTGCGGCGCACCACCTCGGCCAGCCAGGCGTGCAGCGGGTCGGGCCCGTCGCGGCCGTCGCGCAGTTCGGGAAAGTGGGTGGCGATGGTGAAGTCGACCAGGCGGCGCAGCGCGTCGTGCCGGTTCGAATGCGCGAAGTGCTCGAAGTGGCCGAAGCGCAGGAAGCTGGGCGCCACGCGGGCGACGACGGCGCCGGTCTCCATCGTCTCGCGGCGCACCGCGAGCTGCGAGCCCGCCACCGCCAGCGCGCGCGTGGTGGGCACGCCCAGCGCGTGCATGGCCTCCGAGCACAGGAATTCGCGGATCGACGAGCGCAGCACCGCGCGGCCGTCTCCCATGCGCGAGTACGGCGTGCGACCGGCGCCCTTGAGCTGCAGCTCGAACGACGACGCGTCGGCGTCGGCCTGCCATTCGCCCAGCAGCAGCGCGCGGCCGTCGCCCAGCTGGCCCGCCCACGCGCCGAACTGGTGGCCGCTGTAGACGGTGGCCATGGGCTGCAGGCCGGGCCAGGAGGCGCGGCCGGTAAGCACGTCGATGCTGCGCCAGTCGGCGCGCGTGGCCCAGTCGGCGGGCCAGCCCAGCAGGGCCGCGCAGTCGTCGCTGGTGGCCACCCAGTGCGGCTCGGGGAAAGGCTGGGCGGGCAGGTCGGTGCCCCAGGTGTGATGGCGGATGGGCAGCGAGGCCGACTCGTCGTCTCGGCGCACGTCGTCCCCCTCGCGAGTGAAGTGCGCGAAGCGGTTGATCCAATGGCTCGGATCGGGGCCGGTGGGCGGGGCGTCGGCGAGTTCGGGCGAGGCGATGTCGGTCATTTGCGGCCAGTCTATCGAGGGCCTTTGGCGCGGGGGCGAGGAAGGGCTTTAAAGTAGGGCGACCGCCGCCGGCAGCGGATGTCGCCCTGGCGACATCGCCTGGTCGGGAATGCGGCATGCAAAAGCACAACAAGGAGACAAGCCATGAGCGTCCTGATGGGCCAGATGATGAATATGCCGCTGACCGTATCGTCGCTGATCCGGCATGCGGCGCGCCATGCAGGCGACGTCGAGATCGTGTCCAGGCGCTGCGAGGGCGACATCCACCGCAGCCACTGGGCCGGCGTCGAGAAGCGCTCGCGCCAGCTCGCCCAGGCGCTGGACGCGCTGGGCGTGGCGCCCGGCGAGCGGGTGGCCACGCTGGCCTGGAACGGCCATCGCCACGTAGAGATCTACTACGGCGTGTCCGGCTCGGGCCGCGTGTGCCACACCATCAATCCGCGCCTGTTTCCAGAGCAGATCGAGTGGATCGCCAACGACGCCGAGGATGCGGTGCTGTGCTTCGACGCGGGACTGCTGCCGTTGGCCGAGAAGCTCGCGCCCAGGATGAAGACGGTGCGCCACTTCGTGCTCATGGGCCACCGCGGCCAGATGCCCGCCGCCACGGCCATCCCCGACCTCTTGTGCTTCGACGACCTGCTGGCGCAGCACGACGGCACGCTCGAATGGCCCGAGCTCGACGAGAACACGGCCGCCACGCTCTGCTACACGTCCGGCACCACCGGCAACCCGAAGGGCGCGCTCTACAGCCACCGATCGATCGTGCTGCATTCCTACGGCGCGGCGCTGCCAGACGCCATGAACTGCTCCACGCGCGACGTCATCCTGCCCATCGTGCCGATGTTCCACGTCAACGCCTGGGGCATCCCGTACACGGCCGCGATGATCGGCGCCAAGCTGGTGATGCCCGGGGCGTGGCTGGACGGCGCGTCGCTGTACAAGCTGTTCGAGACCGAGAAGGTCACCTTCAGCGCCGGCGTGCCCACCGTGTGGCTGGGCCTGCTCAACTACATGAAGGCCAACGACCTGCACTTCAGCACCTTCAAGCGCACCGTCATCGGCGGCTCGGCCTGCCCGCCGGCCATGATGAAGTCGCTGCAGGACGACTACGGCGTCGAGGTGATCCA
>JACMOG010000604.1 GCA_014378125.1 Vitreoscilla sp.
GAATACCAGGCCCCAGCCGAAGGTGTCGTAGGACCGGTTGCGTTGCACCACCGTGATGTCGTGGCCCGGATCGAGCTTCTTCATCAGGAGAGCGAACGTGTGGCCGGCGGGGCCGCCGCCGATGCAGACGATGCGCATGCTGTCCTCGGCTATCCTGGAACGGGCTTCCGCACGGAACCCGGCGGAAGATACTTGAGGTGTGAATAGTTCAATACTAAACTAATCATTTCGGGTCCCGCGAGCGGGTCTCCACGGTGGACGTGGGATCGGTGGCCGGGGCTCCAGGCCGAGGAGTGACCGGATGATCTCGAGAGACGAGTGCGCGCGCCGCGACGCGGCCGATGCGCTGGCGCCGCTGCGCGAGCTTTTCATGCTGCCAGAAGGCGTGATCTATGTCGACGGCAATTCGCTGGGCGCGTTGCCGCGCGCCACGCCGGCCCGCGTGGCGGCGGCGGTGCAGCAGGAATGGGGCGACGGCCTGATCCGCAGCTGGAACGACGCCGGGTGGATGTCGTTGCCGCAGCGCGTGGGCGACCGCACCGGCGCCCTCGTCGGCGCAAAGCCGGGCGAATGCGTGGCGGCCGACCCGACCCCGGTGAACCCGTTCAGGGTGCCCAGCGCGGCCTCGCGCAGCGTGCGCGCCGCCGCGCCTTCCCGGCGAGTGATCGTGAGCGAGCGCCAGAACTTTCCCACCGACCTCTACATCGCCGAGGGCCTGTGCCGCGAGCTGGGCTGGTCGCTCGAACTGCTGGAACCGGCGGCCATCGTCCAACGCCTGTCCGACGGCCGCGGCGCCGACGTCGCCATCGTGATGCTCACGCAGGTGAACTACCGCACCGGCGCGCTGCACGACATGGCCGAGATGACCGCGCTGGCGCACGCCGCGGGCGCGTTGTCGGTGTGGGACCTGGCGCACAGCGCCGGCGCGCTGCCCGTGGATCTTCACGGCGCCGACGCCGACTTCGCCATCGGCTGCGGCTACAAGTTCCTCAACGGCGGCCCCGGCTCGCCGGCGTTCGTGTGGGCGCATCCGCGCCACGCCGGCCGCTTCTGTCAGCCGCTGTCCGGCTGGATGGGCCATGCCGCGCCGTTCACGTTCCAGCCCGGCTACGAGCCCGCGCCGGGCATTGGCCGATTCCTGTGCGGCACGCCGGCGGTGCTCTCGCTGACCGCGCTGGAATGCGGCGTCGACACGCTGCATGCCGCCGATCCGCTGGGCGGCATGGACGCGTTGCGCGCCAAATCCGTGGCGCTCACGGAGCTGTTCATCGCGCTGGTGGACGAGCGCTGCGCCGCGCTCGGCTTCGCGCTGGCCAGTCCGCGTGACGCCGGCGCGCGCGGAAGCCAGGTGAGCCTCACGCACGCGAGCGAGGACGGCCGGTCGCACGGCTACGCGATCATGCAGGCGCTGATCGCGCGCGGCGTGATCGGCGACTTCCGCGCCGGCACGGGGGGCGACGCCCACGGCCCCGCGCTGCCCGACATCCTGCGCTTCGGCTTCACCCCGCTGTACCTGCGCTTCGTCGACGTGCACGACGCCGTGGAGCATCTGGTGCGGGCCACGCAGGCGGGCGAGCATCGCGAGGCCCGTTTCAACCAGCGTTCGGCCGTCACCTGAGGGACAGCGCCATGACCGACAACGACGACACCGCCGGCCGCTGCCCGATGGGCCACGGCGCCGCGCCCGCGCAAACCGACGCGGCGGGCGAACGCATCGTGGCGGAGGAGGGCGCGCAGCTCGATTTCAAGGAGGACATGAGCTACGGTGACTACCTCCACCTCGACCAGGTGCTCACCGCGCAGCACCCGCTGTCGCCCGACCACAACGAGATGCTGTTCATCGTGCAGCACCAGACGTCCGAGCTGTGGATGAGGCTGATGCTGCACGAGCTGCGCGCGGCCGTGTCCGCCATCGCCGCCGACCAGCTGGGCACGGCGTTCAAGATGCTCGCCCGCGTGAGCCGCATCATGGAGCAGCTGGTGCACGCCTGGGACGTGCTGGCCACCATGACGCCACCCGAATACTCGGCGATCCGACCCTACCTGTCGGCCAGCAGCGGATTCCAGAGCTACCAGTACCGCTGCATCGAGTTCACGCTGGGCAACAAGAACGCGGCCATGCTCAAGCCGCATGCCCACCGCCCCGACCTGCTGGCGCAGGTGGACGCGGCGTTCCGCGCGCCGTCGCTGTACGACGAGAGCCTGCGCCTGCTGGCGCGCCGCGGCGTGCCCGTGCCTGCCGATCGTCTCGAGCGCGACTGGACGCTGCCTTACGTTGAAAGCGACGCGGTGACCGACGCCTGGCTGCAGGTGTACCGCGAGCCCGACAAGCATTGGGACCTGTACCAACTGGGCGAGGAACTCACCGACCTCGAGGACACGTTCCGGCTCTGGCGGTTTCGCCACGTGACCACGGTGCAACGCATCATCGGCTTCAAGCGCGGCACCGGCGGAACCGGGGGCGTGAGCTACCTGCGCAAGATGCTCGACACGGAGCTGTTCCCCGAGGTCTGGGCCTTGCGCACGCAGCTTTGACTGCTCGACAGTAGCATGGCGATACTGTCGAGTTGATGTGTAAAGACTGCCGATACCGTCCCGTTGAAGGGTGTAACTGACGTCCTTTATTGCCGCAAACCCTTCATATTGGCCTTAGCATTCGGCCTTAGCATGTAGGACAAGGGCGCGAAATCGTGCCCGTCTCCAGCACTTACGGCTGGGGCAACGAGCGGTAATACAGGAACGTCACGATGAATTTCTGGGGCAAGCTGGCAGTCGCCGCATCGGTCGCGTGGATCTCCTCCACGGCAAGCGCACTCACCGACCCGATGTCTCGCCCCGGCGAGTCCTCCGCCACGGCCTCCGCGCTGACGTCGGTCGACGCCTCGGCCGACGCCCGCTACGTCGAGCACTGGATCCACGAGAAGGGAGACGACCACGGACGCCCTTTCGTGATCGTCGACAAGAAGTCGGCGCGCATCTACGTGTTCGGCGCCGGCGGCAGCCTCGTGGGCATGTCTTCCACCATCCTGGGCCAGTCGCGCGGTGACATTCCCGTGCCCGGCGCCGGCGCGAAGAACCCGGCCAACCTGCTGCCCGACGAGCGCAAGACGCCCGCCGGCCGCTTCGAGTCGCAGCCCGGCCGCAACCTGCATGGTGAGCCGGTGGTATGGGTCGACTACGACACGGGTATCGCCATCCACCGCGTGCGCCCGGGCATCTCGCAGACGCAGCGCACGGCCAGCCTGGCCTCGGAAGATCCCGACAACAAGCGCCTGTCGCTGGGTTGCGTGGTCGTGCCCGAGAGCTTTTTCCTGAACGTGGTGCTGCCCACGCTGGGCCGCGTGCATGGCACGGTCTACGTGCTGCCGGAAGACGAGCCGGTGCAGGCGATGTTCAACGAGCCGCGCGACATTGCCGTGGCTTCCGTGGCGCACCGCGTGGCCGTCAGCGCGCGCTAGGCCTTGCCGAGCGCGAGTAGCGGGTCTGGCTTCGCAGGGGCCAGGCCCCCAGCGTGCAGCAGCGCCAGAGAACAGTCGAACTCGTGGCGCACCCAGTCGCGTAGCGCCACCAACGGCGGCCAGTCCTTCAACGCCGGCGGATACACCAGGCTGTAGGGCTGCACGCCGTCCAGCACCACCGACACGTCGAACAGCCGCGCCAGGCGTCCATCGCGCAACGCGTCGGCCGCCAGCAACTCGCGCACCACGGCCAGCCCCAGGCCCTGCTCGGTGGCCTGCAGCATCAACCCCACGTCGTTGAACGAGGCCACCGGCGTCGTGCGCGTGCGCACGCCCGCGGCCGCGAACCATTGCTCCCACACCTCGCCGTCGCCCAGCAGCGACTCGCGCGCCACGTCGGCCGGCTTGCCGTCGCGCAGGCGTCGCGCCACCGCGGGCGAGGCCACCGCGATGAATGGCGTGGGCGACTCGTAGAGCCGATTGCCCACCAGGCCCGCCCACGGCCCGCGGCCGGTGCGGATGGCGGCGTGGAAGCCTTCGCGCTGCAGGTCGACGAGGTGGGCCGACGCGTCGATCTCGATGGCGATGTCGGGATGGCGCTCGCGCCACAGGCCCAGCCGCGGCAGGAACCAGCGTTGCGCGAACGACGGCAGCATCGTCACGCGCAGGCCCTGGTCCGCGCCCTGCGCCGCCGCGGCGGCGGCCTGCACGCCGTCGTCCACCTGGGCGAGCGCGGGCGCCACGTGGCGCAGCAGGGCCTGGCCGGCCGCGTTCAGGTGCACCCGGCGGCCACGGCGGTCGAACAGCGGGAAGCCCAGCCGGCTCTCCAGTTCGCCGATCTGCTGGCTGACGGCGCTGTGCGTGAGGTGCAGCGACTCGGCCGCGGCGCGCAGCGTCTGCTGCTGGGCCACGGCCACGAAGGTGGGCAGGAAGTTGAGTGGGATGCGGGCCATTGGTCAGTTGAGCTTACCAAAATTGGCAGAACTCGTCGCTATTCGCGCGCGGAACTTGATCTTATTCTGACCAATATCGACGTCCACTGGAGATTGCCATGACCACCATCACCGTCACCCTGACCGTTTCGACGTCGCGCGGCATTCGCTTGCTGGAGGCGTGGGTACGCTGGTTCGGCCGCTCCGTGGTCACCCGCGAGGCCGTCGACCAGGCCTGGATCGACTCGGGCCTCGGGCGCCTCAACAGCGCCACGCTGGAGGATATCGGCGCGCCGCCGAGGCTCGTCGACGAGGCGCACCGGCGCGAGGCCTGGAAGCTGCTGGGCGCGCTCGACGCGACGCACCATTTCTGAAGGGCCAGGCCCCTTTCTGAACTTCTGGGGCCTCTGAGGGGCCTGGCCCCTCCGTGGTTTCTACAGGGTGGCGCGGAAGCGCAGGTAGTCCTCGGCGGCCTGTTGCGGCCGCTCGATCATCGGCGCGTGGCCCACATGCGGCATCACGATGGCCTGCGCGTTGGGCAGCAGCGACTTCAGCACGGGCACCGTGCCCACGGACAGCGCCCGGTCCTCGTCGCCCCACACGATGAGCGTGGGCGTGGGCAGGCCCTTGATTGCGCCGCTCACCGAGTCGGCGGCGATCTGCTGGAACACCGTGCGCTCGAGATCCTGGTTCGCCATGCGCTCGCGCGCCAGCTCGTCCATCACCGACCCGGGGATCCACGGCGGGTCGCTCATCACGAAGCGGACGAACGCCGGGTAGTCGCTCTCCTTGGTGATCATCAGCGGGTTGGTGCCCGTGGTGGTGATGATCCTCGCGAGCTCGCCGGGCGGCGCCTCGCCGATGCCCGCGCAGTCGATCAGCCACAGGCTGGCCACCTCATGCGGATATTGGGCCGCGAGGCTCATCGAGATGCCGCCGCCCATCGAGTTGCCGCCGAGGTCGTAGCGCGACAGTTGCAGCGCCTGCGTGAACGCGTGCAGGCGTCGGGCCTGCGCGGCGTAGTGGTAGTCGACATCGGCCCGGTGCGCCGACTCGCCGAAGCCCACGAGGTCGGGCGCGATCACGCGGTAGTGCGGGGTGAGGTAGCGCGCCACGCGGGTGAAGTTGTCCTTGTCGGCGCCGAAGCCGTGCACCAGCACCAGCGGCGCGCCCGTGCCGCCGTCCAGGTAGACCATGTGCGTGCCGTCGGGCAGCGTCAGCTCCTTGCGGACGAGGTTCGCGCGCGAGCGCTCCATCGCGTAGGCCGACTGCTTCAGCGACGGGCCCACGCCGCATCCGACGAGGGCAGCGGCAGCGATCGCGCAGGCGATCAGGAGGGATTGCAGGGACGGTCGCATGCGAAGAGTCGGAGTTGACACGAGGATGTCACTGTAATCTGTCGGTGCCAGGCACCTTCAGCCTTGACTCACGGTGTCCCGAACGCGCTGAGCTGCCCCTTGTAGGGACGGTCGGCGGTGAGCGCGTCGAAGATGTCGGCGACGGTGATGATGCGCGTCTCGAGGCGGATGTGGCGGGCGTCGAGGCCACGCGGGTCGCCGGTGCCGTCCAGCTTCTCGTGGTGCGCGCCGGCGATGCGCGCGAGCGCGCCGAACGCGCCGATGCGGCCCAGGATCTGTTCGGTCTTGGACGCGTGCTGGCGCACCGTGGCCCATTCGGCGGCGTCGAGCGGACCGGCCTTGTCCAGGATGCGGTTGCTGACGCCCAGCTTGCCCACGTCGTGCAGCAGCGCGCCGCGGCGCACCCAGCGACGCTCGGGCGCGCCCAGGCCCAGCCGCTCGGCCACGTGCTCGGTGACCAGGGCCACGCGGGCGCTGTGGCCGGCCGTCCAGGCGCGCTTGGCGACGACGATCTGGCCGAAGGCCGCGGCGATGTCGTCCAGGGTGTCGTCGTCCACCGGCTGCGGCTGGCGGGCCGGCTCCATGTCCAGAACCTGCTGCTCCAGGTCGTCGCCTGCGCGCCGGCGTGGCGCACCACGAAGCGCATCAGGCTCGGCAGGCTCATGCCCACGGTCTTGCGGTCGCGCTTGAAGCTCAGGTCGTCGGTGAGGAACAGCTGGCACAGGCGCGCGGCGTTGCTGCTGCAGCCCGAGTCCTTCAGCAGCGTCGCGTAGTACAGGTCGCGCATCTCGGCGGCGTTCAGGCCGATCGCGCGGCCCAGCTGCTGGCCGATCCAGCAGCTGCGCAGGCAGTGCCCGGCCGGCTGGCCTTCGGTCATGTCCAGCGCGTGGCTCAGCGCGCCCAACAACTCGCCCAGGCGCGGGCCGTCGGGGCCGGGCGCGGATGGCGCGGGCCCGCGCGGAGCCGGCGCCTGCGTTGGCCGCGTCCAGCCGGACCCGGAGGGCGTGTCGGCGGCAGGCAGGAGATCGAGCTGGGCATCCATCCGGGTCTATAGGCTCGACGGTGGCCCGGCTGAAGTCCGGAGATCGTGAGAAGTGTCGCGACCATGGCCGCGCACGACGGTTCAATTTCCGCCGCCGCACGGTCGATAACGTCCTGACGCCCCTCTGACCTGCGCTCCCCGCACCAACATGGTTCCCGACGACACGTCGACCGCTTCGAATCGAATCGCCCGCAGCGCGCCCATCGCGGTGCGGCTGGCGCTCGCGTTCGGGCTCCTGCTGGCGCTGCTGGCCGGAGTGGTGGCGCTGGTGCTCAAGCAGGCCGAGCTGGTGGGCGAGGCCAGCCGCGTGGTAGCCGAGACCAGCCTTCGCCAGGTGCTGCTGGCGCGCCAGGCCGAGAAGGCCGCGCAGGCCGGCGCCCAGCACCTGCACACGCTGTTCCTGCTGGAGGCACGCGCCGACCGCGTGCCGGTGTATGCGTTGATCGACACCGAATTCGCCGAGCAGAAGGCCGCGCTGTCGCAGCTTCTCGCCGATGCGCACGCCGTCGAGGACGCCGTCGTCGTCGAACGCCTGATCGGCACCCGCGGGCGCTTCGAGGCCGCGTTCCAGCACACCGTCGAAGAGGTGGAGCGGGACCTGAAATCCGCGCGCCCGATCATGATCAAGGAGACGCTGCCCGCGCTCAACGACATGCTCGACGCGCTCGACGCATTGGTGGCCGTGAAGTCGGCGCAGGCCAACGCCACGATCTCCAACATCCGGGTGCAGCAGGCCAAGAGCCGCGTGTACGTGCTGGAACTGTCGGGGCTGGCCGTGGTGGTGGCCCTGCTGTGCGCGGTGCTGATCACGCGCTCGATCACGCGCCCGCTCGCGCTGACGGTGGCGCTCGCGCGCGAGATCGCCGACGGCAAGCTCGACGGCCCGATGCCCGTGCCCGGCCGCGACGAGGTGGGCGGCCTGATCATCGCGCTGGGCGAGATGCGCAACAGCCTGGCGCAGCGCGAGGCGCGCATCGTCGACCTCGCGTTCCGCGACCCGCTCACGGGCCTGGCCAACCGCACGCTGTTCAACGACCGCCTCGACCAGGCGGTGGGCACGGCCACGCGAACGGGCCACGCGATGTCGGTGCTGCTGATCGACCTGGACCGTTTCAAGAACGTCAACGACGTGCTGGGCCATCCGGTGGGCGACGAGCTGCTGACCCAGGTGGCCGGCCGCCTCACGCGCGAGCTGCGTCGCACCACCGACACCGTGGCGCGCATCGGCGGCGACGAGTTCGCGGTGCTGCTGCCCGCGCAGGGCCGCGAGGGCGCCGCGCTGCTGGCGCGCCAGCTGCTGGCGGCGCTCGACACGCCCGTCACCATCGAGGGCCAGACGGTGGACGTCAGCGGCTCCATCGGCATCGCCACGTTCCCCGAGGACGGCGCCAACCCGACCGAGCTGATGGCCCATGCCGACTCGGCGATGTACGTGGCCAAGCAGACCAGCAGCGGCTACGCGGCCTTCACGCAGAAGATGGCCCGCACCACCGAGCACGGCCTGAGCCTGCTGTCCGACCTGCGGCGCGCCGTCGACGAGAGCCAGTTCTACCTGCAGTACCAGCCCACGATCTCGCTGGTCGACCGCAGCTGCCTGTCGGCCGAGGTGCTGCTGCGCTGGCGCCATCCCACGCGCGGCTTCGTGCCGCCCGACCAGTTCATCCCGTTCGCCGAGCAGACCGGCTGCATCAAGCAGATCACCCGCTGGATGCTGGCGCGCGGCATCGCGCAGCTGGCGGCCTGGCGCGCGAGCGGGCTGGAGATGTCGCTCAACATCAACGTGTCCACGCGCGACCTGATCCAGCAGGACCTGCCCGGCATCGTGCGCGCCCAGCTGCTGGCCGAAGGCGTCGCCGCGCGCCACCTGTGCCTGGAGGTGACCGAGAGCGCGATCATGGAAGACCCGGCGCACGCGCTGGAATCGCTGCAGGCGCTGCACGAGATGGGCGTGCAGCTGTCCATCGACGACTTCGGCACCGGCTATTCGTCGCTGGCCTACCTGAAGAAGCTGCCGGTGCAGGAACTCAAGATCGACCGTTCGTTCGTGCTCAACCTCGACGCGGACGACAACGACCTGAACATCGTGCGCTCGACGATCGGCATGGCCCACAACATGGGCCTGAGCGTGGTGGCCGAGGGCGTGGAGACCGAGTCGGTGGCCGCCAAGCTGAAGATGCTGGGCTGCGACGGCGCGCAGGGCTACCTGTTCAGTCGTCCGCTGATGGCCGACGACTTCCTCGTGTGGGCCTTGGCGTCGCATGCATCGAATCCTCCGCTGCGCCTGGGCGCGCCGGACGGGCCGCAGACGGCCGATCTCTTCGAAACCATCCCCAGCGCGGCCTGAACCGCGCCGCGAGGGTGTTGCGCAACTGAGTGCGCGCCGCTTCATCCCCTTGTTACGTCGCCGAGCGGCCTAAATAGGCCGTTCCGGGCGCAGCGGCATTGACACGCCCCCGCTTCAGCTGCAATCCTGTGCGCTCGACCGGAGGGGAAGAGAAAAACATGAATGCCCAGGCACCGTCACCCGCGCCTGTGGAGTCGCCCGCGCGGGCCTACGAAGAAGCGCTCGACGTCACGCGTCCGCGCGAGGACGCCTACGCCGTCCTGGCCGTGCGCGCGCTGAGCGTGCTGGTGCTGTCCGTCGGTGCGTTGCTGCTGATGCTGGCGATGGTGCAACGCAGCTACGGACCGCTCACGCAACTGGGCCAGTCGCGCGCGTTGATGGGCGCGTGCCTGTTCGGCGGCGGCGTGGTCGCATGGGCGTTCGCGATGCGCGGCTGGAACCGCGTGTCCGCCACCCTGTCGCTCACGCTGGCCCTGCTGGCACTCATGCTGCACGCATGGCATTCCGGCCTGGGCACGCACTCCATCGTGCTGGGCGGCACGGTGCTGCTGGTGGCGGTGGCGGGCATGCTGGTCAACATGCCCACGGCCGTCGTGCTGGCCCTGGCCGACGTCGCGCTCATCGCGGGCCTGGAGGCGGCCGAGAACCGCGGCGTCATCTCGCCCGTCAACGCGATGGCACAGCTGCACGCCGAGTCGCGCGCGCTGTCGTTCGCCATGCTCACGCTCGCCGGCGTGCTCACCGCGTGGATCGTGCGGCGCCAGCTGCTGGGCACCGTCATGCGGGCCCACGAGCAGGAGCAGCGCATGAGCCGGCTGCTGCGCCTGGGCAGCGACTTCACGTGGGAGATGGACCAACATGGCCACCTCACCTACCTGTCGCCGTCGTTCGAGATGCACACGCTGCACACGGTGGCCGAGTTCATGCAGCTGGCCAGGCCGGGCGGTCCCACGTTCATCAAGGACGCGCAGTGGGAGCTGCTGATGGCCGACATGAAGGCACGCCGGCCGTACCGCGACCGCGTGATCCAGTTCGTCACCGCCGGCGGCAAGAGCCTCTTCATCACCGGCAGCGGCGAGCCCTTGTTCGACGCCACCGGGCGTCACCAGGGCTGGTGGGGCGTCAGCCGCAACGCCACCGCCGAGGTGATGGCGCAGCGCGAGCTGCAGCGCTCGCAGGCCATGCTCGATCGCCTGTTCCGGCTCAGCCCCGACGCGGTGTGCGTGGCGAGCATGCGCGACGGCCGCCTGCTGCTGGCCAACCCGGCGTTCATGCAGTTCGTGGGCCTCGACGAATCCCAGGTGATGGGCCGCAACGGCGTCGAGCTGGGCTTCTGGCGCGACGACGCACCGATGCTGGCACTGGGCGCCGCCATCGCCAGGCAAGGTTCGGTGCGCGACTTTCCATCGGTGGCCTGGTCGAGCGACGGCGCCGAGCATTTCGTGTTGATGACGGCCGCCGCCTTCGACTGGGACGGCGAGGAAGTGGCGGTGGTGACCACGCGCGACGTCACCGAGACCGAGCGCGCCAAGCAGGAGGGCGACGCCATCCTCGACAACGCCGTCGTGGGCGTCTGCCTGGTGCGCAACCACCGGCTCGAGCGCGTCAACCCGCAGCTCGAGCGCATGCTGGGGTTGCCTCTCGGCTCGCTGGTGGGCAAGTCCACGGACGTGCTTTTTCCCAGTGTCGACAAGTTCAAGGACTTCGTGGCCAGGTACGAGTCGCCGCAGGCCGCCGGCGAGACCATCGACATCGAGCGCCGCGCGCTGCGGGCCGATGGCACGCAGTTGCTGTTTCGCATGCGCGGCCGCGCCGTCGATCCGAAACGGCGCCAGGAGACCGGCACCATCTGGGTGGTGGAGGACATCACCGACCGTCGCCGCGCCGAACTCGAGCTGGCCGATGCGCAGCGCGACGCCGAGGCCGCGCTGCGCGCCAAGAGCAGCTTCCTGGCCACCATGAGCCACGAGGTCCGTACGCCCCTCAGCGGCGTGCTGGGCCTGGCGCGCCTGCTGCAGGATCAATCGCTGCCGGCCGAACGGCGCGCGTCTTATCTCGGCCACCTGGTCGACGCCGCGGAGCTTCTCAACGGCATCGTCTCCGACGTGCTCGACCTGTCCAAGATCGAGGCCGGCCACCTGCAGGTGGAGCAGATCCCGTTCGACCTGCACGGCGTGGTGTGGAGCACCTCCCGCACGTTCTCCCCCATCGGCCACGAGCGCGGCCTCGAGATGAGCTGCCAGGTGGCGCCCGACACGCCGCGCGAGGTGCTGGGCGATCCGGTGCGCATGCGCCAGATCCTGTCGAACTACCTGTCCAACGCGCTGAAGTTCACCGACCGCGGACGCATCCACGTGCACCTGTTCAAGCGCGCGGAGGGCATCGCACGCATCGAGATCAGCGACACCGGCATCGGCGTCAGTCCCGAGCTGCGCGCCACGCTGTTCCAGCCTTTCACGCAGGCCGACAGCTCCACCACGCGGCGCTTCGGCGGCAGCGGCCTGGGCCTGTCCATCTGCCGCGAGCTGGCCACGCTGATGGGTGGCGACGTGGGCCTGGACAGCGATGGCCGCGTCGGCAGCGTGGCCTGGGTGGAGCTGCCGCTGGTGGCCGCCAGCGAGGACGACTTCACCACCATCGCCAGCCCGCTCGACGTGGTGCCCGAGAAGCCGCTGGCCGGCATGCGCGTGCTGCTGGCGGAAGACAACGCGGTCAATCGCCTCATCGTCGGCGCGATGCTCGCGCGCATGGGCGCCGAGGTGATCGAGGCGGCCAACGGCGCCGAGGCCATCGCGCACGCGTCACGCGCGCCGACGCACGTGCACGCGATCCTGATGGACCTGCACATGCCCGAGATCGACGGCCTGGAGGCCACGCGGCGCCTGCGCTCCCAGCCGTCCACGGCCCACCTGCCCATCATCGCGCTCACGGCCGCGGTGCTCGACGCCGAACGCGCGCAGGCGCACGCGGCGGGCATGAACGGGTTCGTGTCGAAGCCGGCGGGCGAGGGCGACCTGCTGCGCGCGTTGTGGGCCTACCTGCCGGGTGGGGACGGGCCGGCGGGTGGGGCGATCAGGTTCAATCTCGACTGAGGGGGCTGGCTTCACTTCGTGTTGAAGTGAGGGTGGGACGCTGCGCTTTGGAGTGAGGGTTCAACGCTTCGCGCGGGTGGGGTGCCCGCGCTGCGGAGCGACTGGCATGCACTTGGCTCGACTCCGCACGTGCGCCTTGAATCCGGCCTGGACGGCCGGATTCCGAGGGCGTTCACTCAAGGTTCGTCCGCGCGGCGTTGGCGCGCCGCGCTCGGCGGCTTCGTATGCGTGCCGGCAA
>JACMOG010000605.1 GCA_014378125.1 Vitreoscilla sp.
CGCCAGCGCGATGACCCGGGCCGGCCTGCACGCCGGCGTCTCGTCGGCCGGCGTCCCCGCCGGACTCCCCGCCCCCGCCGCCACCGCGCCGCAGATCGACCTGCCGCCGGTGGAGGAGGAGCCGGACCCGGGCCTGATCATGGTCAAGTCGGCCGATCCGCAGTTCCCCGTGTCCACCATGCGCCGCCTGCGCAAGGGCGAGGTCGAGGTCAAGTTCGAGGTCAACCCGGACGGCGTCGTCGACTCCGTGACGGTGGTCAAGACCACCAACGCCGGCCTGAACACGGCCGCCATGGACGCCGTCAAGCAGTGGCGCTTCAAGTCGACGCCCAAGGGCCACACCGCCGCGGTCGCACTGGCGTTCAACCTCGACCTCTGAGTCGGGTCAGGTCAACGCGTCGAGCCGCTCGATCACCCGATCAGGGTGCGCGTCGGCCACCGGCTCGCCATGGTTGTAGCCGTATCCCACCAGCACCACGGGGCAGCCGGCAGCGCGCGCGGCGTCGCAGTCGTTGCGCGAGTCGCCCACCATCAGCGTGCGCGCCGGGCGGGTGCCCAACGCCTCGCAGGTCTTGAGCAGCGGTAGCGGATCGGGCTTCTGGCGCTCGAAGGAATCGCCGCCGAACATGTGCTCGAACAGCGGCAGCAAGCCCTTGGCCTCCAGCAGCGTCAACGCGAACGCACGCGGCTTGTTGGTGACGCACGCCAGCCTCCAGCCGCGCTGGCGCATCGCCGCCAGGCCCTCGTGCACGCCCGGGTAGACGTCGGCATGCCGGCCGTTCACGTCGGCGTAGTGGCGCTGGTAGCGCGTCCACGCCTGCGCGAGCAGGTCGGGCGCGCCGCCCGCGTGCGCGAGCGTCTGCGTGAGCAGATGCATGCTGCCGCGGCCCACGGTGCGCGCGATGAACGCGCGATCGACGGGCGCCAGGCCGAGGTCGGCGAGCGTGCGGGCCAGCGCCTGCCCGAAGTCGCCGACGGTGTCGACCAGGGTGCCGTCCAGGTCGACGATGGCGGCGTCCAGCGCGGACAGATCCAGGGGCTTCTGTGTCATCGCGCCATTGTGGGCGATTTCGTCCGCCCCGCCTGCGGATAGAGTGCGAGCCATCCCCTTCCACATCGAGGAACCGCATGCGCCCGTCCGCCCTCTTCCGCCACCTGTCCCTCGCGTTCGGGCTGGCGTTCGCCTGCATCGCCCACGCCGAGCCCATCGGCGACGTCGACACCGCCTTCCAGTGGATCGGCCCCGACCACAAGATCGTCGTCGACGCGTACGACGATCCGAAGGTGGTGGGCGTCACCTGCTACGTGTCGCATGCCAAGACCGGCGGCATCAAGGGCGCGCTGGGCATCGCCGAGGACAAGTCCGACGCGTCCATCGCCTGCCGCCAGGTGGGGCCGATCTCGGTCAAGGAGCCGCTGCGCCAGCAGGAGGAGGTGTTCAGCGAACGCCTGAGCATCCTGTTCAAGCGCCTGCGCATCGTGCGCATGGTGGATCGCACGCGCAATACGCTGGTGTATCTGACGTACTCGGATCGCCTCGTGGACGGCTCGCCGCAGAACGCGGTCACGGCCGTGGCCGTGGACCGCGGCACGCCGATCCCGCTCAGGTAGACGTACGCCCCAGCGCCTTGCCGAGCCGCTTCACCAGGTCGGCCAGGTCGTCGCGCAGCAGCTCGAGTTCGGCGCGCAGCTGTTCGTCGCTGGACTGCTTCGCGCGGTCCCCGCGCACCATCGTGTCGATGTGGTGCGCGGCGTTCTCGAGCTCGATGGCGCCCAGGGCCGCCGCGGCGCCCCCCATCGAGTGGATCTCGCGGCCCGCGGCCTCGCGCGTGGCCCCGTCCGCCCCGGCGATGTACTTGTCGACCGCCGCCAGGCCGTCGCCGTACAGGCCGACGAAGTAGCCGAGGGCCTGCATGTACAACGCGCGCTGGCCGGCGAACAGGCTCATGCCGCGCACGACGTCCAGCGCCTCGATGTCGGCCAGGACGGCGGTCTCCAGCGGCGCCGACGCGGACGCGGGCGCTGCCGGGGCGTCCACCGGGGCGGGCCGAGGCGCCTTGCGCGACTCGTCCAGCCAGCGCAGCAGCTTCTCGTAGAGCGTGGCGGGATTCACCGGCTTGCCGATGTGGTCGTTCATGCCGGCCGCCAGGCAGGCGTCGCGATCGGCGCCAAAGGCGCTGGCCGTCATGGCGACGATGGGGATGGAGTCGAGCTCGGGCACCGTGCGGATGAGGCGCGTGGCCTCCAGGCCGTCCATCTCGGGCATCTGCATGTCCATCAGCACGAGGTCGAAGCCGCCGCGACGCGCCATGTCGACCGCGATGCGGCCGTTGTCGGCCACC
>JACMOG010000606.1 GCA_014378125.1 Vitreoscilla sp.
CCAGTTCATGAACTGGGTGCGCGGGTCGTGGGCGAAGGTGCCGGCGTCGAAGGCGTCGGGCACCGACACCTTGCCGGCGGTCACCACCAGCCGCCGCGCATCGTAGCTGGACTTCAGCTGGTTGGCGTCGGCGTCGACGGCCACCGCGTCGCCGCCGAGTTCGAACGTGTGGCGCACGAACAGCCGCGCGATGTAGCCCTTGAGGTTGGCGCCGGACGTCTTGGCGAGTTCACCGTTCGGGAACGCCGCCAGGCCGCCCAGCCCCGACAGCGGCACGCCCTGCGCGACCTCGGGATCGAGATAGACCTCGGTGCCGTCGCCCACCCGGGCGCCGAGGTACGCGGTGCCGGTGAGCGAGTAGCCGGCGCCCGGCGCGGCGCGCAGGCTGCGCGGGCCCGCATAGGGCGAGTGGAAGGCCGGCTGCACCTGGCGGATGTAGGTGGCCTGGGCGTGGGCGCTCCAGTTCTCGGCGCCGTCGGCGGACGCGATCGTGGACACGGGCAGCAAGCACGCCGCCAGCAGGAACAGGAAGGGAAATTTCATGCGGAACTCCTCCGCGGGTCGGCTGCGGACGCGGCGAATGGGCGCCAGAGGCGCCGGAAAGGGAGAACCGGGCACAGCGCGACGGGGCGCTGCTGTCCGGGCGGTAGAAAAGGGAAAGCGCCTTCTCCGCCCGGTGGCAAGCCCTCAGGCTCGCGAAATGGACGACGAAGGCACGCAACTGGGAACGGTGTCCATGGCCTTGTGCTTGTCGTGATCGAAGCGCGGATTATCGGCAGCCTTGCAAAACCCGGTCAAGCAACTTCGTCGGCGAACTGAACCCGCGCTGACGGTGACCCCGCGCCGCATCGGCACGCCACCTGCCATGCCGCTGGATGAGTTCGCCTCCGCCCGCCACGCGCCGCCTGCTTCCGCGATCGATCGCGGCGCGGGTCACGCTGGGCGTGATCGCCGCGCTGGTGGTGCTCGCCTGCACGTTTCAATGGAGCTGGTGCCGGCCGCTGATCCGCCACTACGTCATGTCGCACTCCGGCCGCGACATCCGCTTCGACGACCTGCAGGTGCATTGGCGCGACGGGCTCGACCCGACGATCGAGTTCCGCGGCCTGACCATCGAGAACGCGCCGTGGGCCGCGTCGCGCCAGCCGTTCATCCACGCGGGGCGCATCGCCGCCACGCTGTCGTGGCGCAGCCTGGGCTCCGATCTCGTCATCGTGAACATGATCGAGATGGAGGACGCGCAGCTCGACATTGAGCAGCGCGCGGATGGCGTGCGCAACTGGCGCCTGGGCCATCCCGACGATACCGGCCCCCCGCATGCGCGCGTGCTGGCCCTGGACGCGCGCCGCAGCACGCTGCACACGGTTCACGGCGGCATCGGCCTGGAGCTGGACGCGACCACCACGCCGCTGGGCGCGCAGGAAACGCTGCCAACGCGGGCCGCGTTGCCGCTCACGAAGCGCATCGCCTTCGCCGGCACCATCGAGGGCCACGCGTTCGATGGCGAGGCACGCACCAGCGACGTGCTCACCTTCGGCGGGGCGCCGCGCATGTTCTCCCTGCGCGCCACGGCCCGGGTGGGCACGCTGCGGCTCACGGCGGCCGGCCTGTGCGACGACGCTCATGCGCTGGGCGATCTCGACCTGGACGCCACGATCGCCACCGAAGGCAGCGGCGCGCCGTGGCCGTTGCCCGAGGCCGTCGCGCGCCTGCGCCCGCTCATGGCGCGCGGTCGCGTCATCAAGATCGGCGACCAATGGAACGCCGACGACCTGCGCCTGGCCGCGGGCCGGCACACATCGCTCGCGGCCGACGTCGCATTCACCGGAACGTTCAAGAGCGACACGCCCCGCCGCACGCTCAAGGCCACGCTGCGCGAGGCCGTGGTCGACCTGGACGACCTGTCGCTCCTGCGCGGCAAGACCCCGCCCGGCGAGAAGACGCTGCCGCAGACCCGCCCCGACGCCGACCACGCGCTGTCGAACCAGCCGCTGCCGCTGGCCCGGCTGCGCGATCTGGACGCCGACGTCGACCTGCGCACGGCGCGCCTCGTCGGCGCCGAGCGCGCATTTGCGCAGACGGTGCGCGCCCACGCCGTGCTGGCCGCCGGGGTGTTGCGCGTGCAGTCCCTGGACGTCGGCCTGGCCGACGGCCACGTCGTCGGCACGGTGACGGTCGATGCGGCGCAATCGCCCGCCAGCGTGGGCGTCGACGTGCAGGCGCGCCAGCTGCACGTCGACCAGCTGTCGGCGACGCTGGCGGCCCACGGCGCGCTGTCCGGCGCGGTCGACGGGCGGGCGTCGGTCAAGACGCGCGGCGACTCGTCGCACGCGCTCGTCGCCAACGCGACGGGCAGCGTCGCGCTGTCGCTGGCCGAGGGCGCCACCGTCTCGAAGCGCCTCGACGCCAAGCTGGGCCTGAACGGCGGCGAGTGGCTGCGCACGCTGTTCGACAAGTCGGCGCGCGTGCCGGTGCAGTGCGCCGAGGCCACGCTGGCGCTGGCCCACGGCGTGGCCACCGTCCGGAGCTTCGGGTTCGAGACGCCCGACACCGCGCTGGCCGCGGAGGGCTCGCTGAACCTGGTGGACGAGACCGTCGACGCGACGCTGACGCCCGCGCACAGGAAGCTGGCGCTGCTGTCGCTGGACAAGGCGATCAACGCCAGCGGCTCGTGGCACGCTGTGAAGATCAGGCTGGCGCCGGCCTCGGCGGCCCAGCCGGCGCGCTGCGTCCGAGCAACGGCACCAGCCACACGATGACGGCCACCAGCAGCACCGGCAGCGACAGCGCCCAGGTGAGGCTGGTGGCCTGCGCGAGCCAGCCGATGACGGGCGGCCCGAGCAGCAGGCCCGTGTAGCCGAAGCCGGACAACAGCGCCACCGCGCGCGCGGACGATACCTCGCCGGCCGCGCCGCCGGTCAGCGCACCGCCACGCCGTCCGGCCGCGGCGAACGCGGTGGGCACCACCGTGGCCATGCACAGGCCCGGCAGCACGAACGCGATCATCGCCGTAATCTTCGCCGGCGCCAAGCAGGTGCAGATCGCGCTCACCGGCGGCACGTGGCAGCACGACAACCGCGCGATGATCGC
>JACMOG010000607.1 GCA_014378125.1 Vitreoscilla sp.
ATCCTGATGATCTCGCTGGCCTGGACGCTGGGCGCGTGGCCCGCGATTCCCGGCGCCGCCTGGGCGCTGATGTTCAGCGTCTTTCTGATCGCGCTCACCGAGCGGCTGCAGCGCGCGCTGGAGGCCCACCTGGCCGCGCTCGCGCCGTGGCTGGCCGCGCTGCCGATCTCGTCGGCCTGGCGCTGGCAGGCGCGTGCGTTGGTCTGCGTGCCGATGCTGCTGGGCGGCGTGATCGCGGTGGGGCTGGTGCTGGCGGCGCGTCCGTGGCGCGCGGCGCCGCTGGCGGCGTTCGCGCTGGGAATGCTCGCCACGCCGCTGGCGATGAACGCGGTGCCGTCGGCCAACCGCGAGGGACACGTGGCCCTCTGGGCGGTCTGCACCGGCCTGCTGACGGCCTTCGGGAGTGAACTGTGGAACTGAGTCTTCGCATCGACCGGCTTGTCTTCGCCTACGGCTCGCGCTGGCTGTTCGAGGGCTTCGACGCACAGGCGGGCGCCGGCGTCACCTGGGTGCAGAGCGCCAACGGCAGCGGCAAGTCGACGCTGTTGCGGCTGCTGGCGGGTGCGCTGGCGCCGCGCCACGGCGCGTTCGAGCTTGCCGGCTGCCGCTACGCGGCGGGCGACCGCACGGCGCCGCTCGCGTGGCGCCAGCAGACCTTCTGGTGCCTCAGCGACCCACCGCCCACGCCGTGGCTCACCATCGCCGAGTGCCTGGGCTTCGTCGGCGCCACCTATCCCGGTTTCGATGCGCAGCGGCTGCGCGAGCAGGTGGACGCGCTGGGCCTGGCCAAGGCGCTGGCCACGCCGCTGCGCGACGCGTCGCTGGGCCAGCAACGCAAGACGCTGCTGGCGCTCGCGCTGGCCCTGCCGGTGAAGCTGTTGTTGCTGGACGAGCCGTTCAACGCGCTGGACGTGGCGTCGGCACGGCATCTCTCCGACACGATCACGGCGCGCGCGGCGCGCGGCGACCAGGTGATCCTGCTGACGAGCCACGTGGAGCCGCACGTGCCGGTGCGTGACACGTGGGTGTTGGGCTGAGCGCTGCTCAGTGGCGCTTCGTCGCGACCGGCTTGTCGCGGGGCTCGAGCACGTAGCCGTCGTCGAGGGTTTTCAGGAAGGTGACCACGTCTGCGATCTCCGCCTCGGTCATCGAAGGCTTGTCGCCCACCTTGCCGCCGAACGGACCCTCCCGGTTCAGGTTGTCCTGGTACTTCTCCGGAAGGTCGGCGAAGCGGCCGAGCCGGCCGTACGCACGCTGAGGCGCGGTGTCGCGCAGCGCATAGAAGCGCACCGCGTCCGCGATCGTGGTGTAGACGCCGTTGTGGAAGAACACCGGACGGCGTGACACGTTGCGGAGCGAGGGCGTGCGGAACCGGCCGCAGTATTCGGGCCGCGTTTGCAGGTCGGTGCGCAGCGGTCCGCACATGCCCAGGTCGCGATAGTCGGCCTTCGCGTTGGCCGGAATGTGCGGGTTGCGCGGCACGCCGATGGCAATGAGGCCGAAGTCGGTGAACGACGGGTACGCCCCGCGCTTGATCGCGCTGAGGTGGCACGACGCGCAGTTGCCCTTGCCGGCGTCGTTGAAGACGGCCAGCCCGCGTTTCTCGGCCGGCGACAGCTGCACCTTCGCCTTCAGGTAGGCGTCGTACTTGCTGCTGAACGGATAGAAGTCGGCCGGGTTCTGCTGGAACACTTCCAGTGCGAGCAGCACGCCGTTCCAGGCCAGCTTGGGGTCGTCGAGCACGTGGGGGCCGAAGGCCGTGCGCATCGCGGCCGCGTCGGGCGACGCCCTGAGCCTGCTCACCACCGCGGCCGGATCGGTATTGGCCATCTCGAACGGCGACAGCAGCGGACCGGCGGCCTGCTCGTGGCCGGAGTCGGCACGGCCGTCCCAGTCGAGGCCGCCCGTGGGGCCCTGGTCCTCGCTGTCGTTGCCGTCGTTGTCGAAGAAGTGTTCCTGGAAGTTGGGAACGGCCTGGTGGTACGTGAGCGACGGCACGGCGCGCAGGCCTGGCAGGCTCATGCGGGGGCCGCCCGTCTGCACCGGCAGCGCGTTGGGCGGGCCGAAGGCATGCGCCGGGTCATGGCAGGAGGCGCACGCGACGCGCCCTGATGCGGACAGGGTGCGATCCGAGAAGAGCGCGCGGCCGAGGTCGACCATCGCCTCGAAGCTGGGGCGATGCTCGAATGGCGTCTCGTAGAACGACGGCGGCTTCGGGGCGGGCGGTGCCGCGGTGGCGGCGCTGACGAGCGCCAGCAGACCCAGCGCGAGGGGGCGACGAAACGGGCGCGGCAGGCAAGGGAACACGACAGGGGTCCGGAGGCGATAGGTGGGCGACCCGACAGGATATGACCCGTCGGTGGCAATCTTGTGACAACGGTCGCGCGGCGAGCGGGGCTTGGTGGTTACACGCCGTTGTCACATGAACGGGCGATGCTGGCGGTTTGTCGAAGACAGGCCGAGGAGCCCATCCCCATGAAGACCCCCATCAAGTTCGTTATGCTGCCGCTGGCAGTCGCCAGCATGTTCGCGTTGGCCGCCTGCAACGGCGACGGCGACACCAACGTGCCCGACACGACCGCGCAGCTGCAGGCCAAGGTCAAGAACGTCGTCGTGATCTACGCGGAAAACCGCTCGTTCGACAACCTGTACGGCAACTTCCCCGGCGCCAACGGCCTGAGCACGGTCGTCGATGCATCGGGCAACGTCACCGCCTCCTACAACGCACAGAAGGACCGTGACGGCACCACCGTGCTGGCCACCCTGCCGCAGACCTGGAACGGCGTCACCGCCCCCGGCAGCAGCGTCGTGATCACCGCCGCCCAGAGCGCGGGCCTGAAGAACGCGCCGTTCTCGATCGAGACGGCCTTCACGGCCGCCAACGGCCCGGGTGCGAAGCTGGACACGACCACCGTCACGCGCGACCTCTACCACCGCTTCTTCGAGAACCAGATGTCGATCAACGGCGGCAAGAACGATCAGTTCGCCGCCTGGGAAGACGCCGGCGGCCTGACCATGGGCCACTTCGACTACAGCGCCTCGCCGCTGTACAAGCTGGCGCAGCAGAACGTGCTGGCCGACAACTTCTTCGAAGGCGCGTTCGGTGGCTCGTTCCTGAACCACCAGTACCTGATCTGCGCGTGCGCCCCTGAGTTCCCGAATGCCGACACGTCGGCGCAGCATCCGACGATCGCTGTCCTCGACAAAGACACGGGCGGCAACTACGTGCCTCACCTGTCCGCATCCGCATCGTCGCCGGCTTCGGCCATGGATGGCCCGCCCAAGTTCATCTTGAGCGGCAACATCACGCCGGCCAACTACTTCGGCGACAACAAGTTCTACGCCGTCAACACGATGCAGGCCCCGTACCAGCCGAGCGGCAACGCGCCGGCCGGCGCAGCCTCGGCCGCATACGCAGACACCACCAAGGCCAACACGCTGCCTCCGCAGACGCAGGCCAACATCGGCGACCAGCTGACGGCCAAGAGCGTGGGTTGGAAGTGGTACGGCGGCTCGTGGAACGCCGCGCTGACCGACGGCCAGCAGGACCCGTCCGTCGCCCGCTCGGTGATCTATGCCGGCAACTCGAACGGCGTGGCCACCACCGCCAACGTCGATTTCCAGCCGCACCACCAGCCGTTCAACTACTACGCGAACCTCGATCCGGCCACGCACGCTGCCGACCGCACGTCGCACCTGAAGGACTACACCGACCTGGTTGCGGACGCCGCGGCTGGCACCCTGCCCCCGGTGGCGTTCTACAAGCCGGAAGGCGTCTACAACCAGCACCCCGGCTACGCGAACCTGGCCAACGGCGATCAACGCATCGCCGACCTGGTGGCCAAGCTGCAGGCGAGCCCGCAGTACAAGAACATGGTCATCGTGATCACGTACGACGAGTTCGGCGGCGCGTGGGACCACGTGGCCCCCCCGAAGGGCGACAAGATCGGTCCGGGCACCCGCATTCCCGCGATCATCGTCTCGCCGTTCGCCAAGAAGGGCACGGTCGACCACACGCAGTACGACACGGCGTCGATCCTGCGCCTGATCACGCGCACGTTCGGCCTGACCTCGCTGCCCGGCCTCACGTCGCGCGACGCGGCGCTGACCGCCGGCGGCGGCACCGCGATGGGTGACCTGACCAACGCGTTGGACCTGACGAAGTAAGCAAGGGGGTCTGGTTCCCGCCCGACGCTGCTGCCTTCCGGCTGGCGTCGTCCCGGGCGGGTGCCTGACCCCGATCGCGTGCGCGATACTCGTGCCATGACCCTCCCCACGCTTTCCCTCCTCGAGACCCGCATCCTGGGCGTGCTGGTGGAGAAGCAGCACACCGTGCCCGACAGCTACCCGCTGAGCCTCAACGCGCTCACGCTGGGCTGCAACCAGAAGACCGCCCGCGACCCCGTGATCAACGCGAGCGAGGGCGACGTGCTGGCCGCGCTCGACACGCTGAAGTCGCTGCACCTGGTGCTGGAGGGCTCGGGCAGCCGCGTGCCGCGCTTCGAGCACAACGTGGCGCGCGTGCTGAAGGTGCCGGGCCAGAGCGTGGCGCTGCTGGCCCTGCTGATGCTGCGCGGCCCGCAGACGGCGGCCGAACTGCGCCTGAACACCGAGCGGCTGCACCGCTTTGCCGACATCTCGTCGGTGGAAGGCTTCCTCGACGAGCTGGCCACGCACGAGCCGCCCTTCGTGGTGAAGCTCTCGCGGGCGCCGGGCGCGCGCGAGTCGCGGTGGGCGCACCTGCTCGCGGGCGCGGTGGCCGACGCGGCCCCGCTGGCGGCCCCGGCTGGCCCCGGCGCGCCGCTGGCCGATTCGGCGCTGGGCCTGTCGGAGGTGGCGGCGATGCGCGCCGAACAGCTGCGCATGAAGGGCGAGCTGGAGCGGCTGCGCGCGCAGGTGGCGCGGCTCGCCACGGAGTTGGGCGTCGACCTCGACGGCGACGGCGACCTCCACTTTGAACCTGGCGGCGACTGACGCCGTCATCCCGAGTTCGGTGTCATCCTGCGCGAAGTCGCAGGATCCACGCCCTCAGATCCCTTCGTCGTCCCCGAACAGCTTCAGCGCATCCTTGGTCGCGCGCTCGCGATACCCCTTGCGCCCGAACAGCTTGGTCTGCGCCTCGAGCGGCAGGTCGGTGATGTTGATGACGTTCTTCGAGATCAGCGTGTCGATGACGTCCTCGATCACGCGGATGAAGTCGGCATCCAGCGAGGCGAAGCCATCGCCCTGCGGCGCGCCGGCGCCCAGGAAGGCGCGGACGTCCGGGTGGTCGTCGGGCAGGTAGTCGGCGCCGCCTTCATCGCGTCGATGCAGGCTGTCGATGGCGCCCTGGGCGTTGCGGCGGATGAACGGCATCACTTGCCCACGTTCAGGCCTTCGACGTAGTCGGACACCGCCGCGATCTCGGCGTCGCTCATGCGCGCCGCGATGGTGGTCATCTGCGTGCTGTTGGTGCGCTTGCCGGCGCGGAACAGGTTCAGCTCGGCGCTGACGTACTCGGCGTGCTGGCTGCCCAGCCGCGGGTACTGCGCGGGGATGCCGGCGCCGGCGGGGCCGTGGCAGCCGGCGCAGGCCGGGATGCTCTTCTCGGCGATGCCGCCGCGCCAGATCTTCTGGCCCAGGTCGACGGTGGCCTTGACCTTCGCCTGGCCGGGCTTGGCGGCCTTCGACGCATAGAAGGCGGCGACGTTGCGCATGTCGTCGTCCGACAGCGTGGAGGCCATGGCCTTCATGACGGCGTTGTCTCGCTTGCCCGACTTGAACTCCGTCAACTGCTTGACGAGGTAGTCGACGTGCTGCCCCTGCAGGATCGGGTTCGTGGGAATGCCGCGCGAGCCGTCTGCCGTGTGGCAAGCCCCGCAGACGGTGGCCGAGATGGCGGCGCCCTTGGCGAGATCCGGCTTGGCCGGCCCCTTCGCTTCGTCGGCCATCACGGAGGTGGCGAACAGCATCGCCGAGGCAACAACGTACAAGGACTTCATCTCGACGAACCCTTCAGAGGAGGCTTTTGGAGTGGAGCATACCCAACGATTTTACAATGCACCATGACCGAAGCTAAGCGTACGCGCAAACCCTCCCCCCCTCGCGCCGTGCCGGCCCCCGTCTACAAGAAGGCCGTGGTGGTGTCCGACGACGCCAAGGAGGGCCTCGGCTGGCTGCATACGGCCAAGTTCCTCACCTCGTCCAGCAAGATCTCGCAGCTGCCCGCGGGCGACATGCCCGAGATCGCCTTCGTGGGCCGAAGCAACGCCGGCAAGTCGTCGGCCATCAACACGCTGGCCCAGCAGCGCCAGCTCGCGTTCGCGTCCAAGACGCCGGGCCGCACGCAGCTGATCAACCTGTTCACGCTGGGCCCGCGCGAGGCGCCCGACGCCTACTTCGCCGACCTGCCCGGCTACGGCTACGCCGCCGTCGCCCGCGGCAAGAAGCTGGTGTGGCAGCGGGTGATGGCCGACTACCTCGAGGTTCGGCGCGCGCTTTCGGGCGTCGTGGTGATGATCGACAGCCGCCACGGCTTCATGCCGCTGGATCTGAAGCTGATGGAGTTCATCGCGCAGCGCGTGAAGACCAGCGAGATCAAGCTGCTGGTGCTGCTGACCAAGTGCGACAAGCTCGGCCAGCGCGACCAGGGCCTGGCGGTCGCCGCGGCGCAGGAGGTGCTGGCCGCGTATGTGACCGAGGCGTCCGACATCGGCGTGGTGTTGTTTTCATCGCTGCGCCGCGTGGGCATCGAGGACGTGGCCGAACAGCTGCTGGCGTGGAAGAGGGCGGTGCCTGAGCGCGTGCACTTCGACGTGCCGCCCATGCCGGAGGGTGAGGGCGGCCTGGCGCTCGACGATGACGTGGTCGAAGAAGACGACGACATCAAGCGCGACTGAGGTGGCGCCGGATGGATCTCGCACTGGAATGCCGTGATGTCCTGTCCGGCGATGCCGCGCTCGTCACGCGTCATCGCCTGGGCGGAGCGGATGGCCCCGACGCCGAGCGACAGGCCTTCGAGACGTGGGTGAGCACGCGGATCGCCAGTGGCGCGTACCTGGGACGCTTGGCCTGCGCGGAGGGCGAAGTCATCGCGGGCGCGGGCATCGTGCTGCTGGACTGGGGTCCCACTCGCGGCAACCTGGGCGGTGTCTGCGGCCGCGTCGTGGCGGTCTTCACGGAGCAGGCCTGGCGTCGGCGCGGCATCGCGTCCAGGCTGGTGCGGCAGGTGATGGACCGCGCAGCCGAGCGCGGTGTCCGCGACTTCCGGTTGGCCGCGTCGACCGAAGGTGCCGGCGTGTATCGAGGGCTCGGGTACCAGAGCTACGGCGCGGAGATGATCCTGAAGGGCGAAAGCCCCCTAGCTCATGGGCCTCGGCCTCTTTAGGTCATTGCTGCAACGGGAGACCGAATCGAGACTGTGCCCTGTCCGCAATCCGATCCGAGAGAGCTCCATGAAAACCAATTTCGTCCTCGCCCTGGCGTCCGCCGCCGTCTGCGCCTTGGCGCCCAGCGCGCCGGCGCAGGCCACCATCGTCAACATCAAGGGGTTCAGCGACAGCGCGGGCCCGGGCGCCGGGGTCGACAACCCGAATGCCGCCGTCGGCAGCACGGTGCACTTCGCCGATGCCGTGACGTTGCAACTGGCGGCCGGCGACTACACGATCACCGACGCCTGGGGCAAGACGGGCGCGACCTACGACGCGTGGGACTTCGAGAACGGCGCCGAGGGCAGTTGGACCGATCACTTCTCGGTGGGCGCCTTCGTCAACGGCAATGCCGGCTACGCGACCTACACCTTGCTGATCGACGGCCTGCCCGGCACCGACACCGGCCACTTCGGGGGCTTCTACACGGAGGCGGCGGCGAGCGCGGCGTTTCTCGCCCATGCGCCGTTCATGTTTCACCTCGACCAGGACACGCTGGTCGGCTTCGCCGCGCCCGACTACTACCTGCCCGACAACCTGGGCGGCATCTCGCTGGACATCGAACGCGTCGGCTCGCCTTCGGCCGTGCCCGAGCCGGCCAACGTGATGCTCATGCTGGTCGGCCTGGCCGCGATGGGCGGCCTCGCGCGCCGGCGTGCGCGCCAGGGCGCCTGACGCGCGGGCGGACTACTTCTTCTCGTGGCTCTGCTCGTAGACGGCGCGATCGAAGTTGGAATACTCCTCCTTCCAGGTTGCGCCCTCGTCGTCCGAATGCCAGATGCCGAAGATCCCGAAACCCCCCGCGTCGACGCCGACGAGGCCTTGCGTCGGCATGGTTTCCAGCCGGCGGCCCAACGGATAGTCGCCGCGGGCCTGCCAGGTCTTGCCGCCGTCCGTGCTCGCGTGCAGTTCCTGCTTGCCGAACACGCCACCCGGAACCAGCAGCGTGCCCCGGCTCGTGCGACGTGGCGGGCTGACCGACACGCTGAAATCCGACTTGACCTCGCTCCAGGTCGCGCCGAAGTCGGACGACAGGTACAGCGACGCGAATATGCCGCCGAAGCCGCCGCCCGGCGACGTGAGGATGCCGAGCGAGCCGTCCGGGTTCGGTGAGATCGAGGTCAGGCGGTTGTTGTTGGCGGCCTTCGTCTCGGACCAGCGTCCCGAAGCGTAGTCCAGATGCCGGATGCGCCCGGCCGACACCGCATAGCCCAGTCCGCCCGGCACGCGCCACAGCCATGCGCTGTTGCCGCCGTTGATGAAGTCCTTGCCCACCGAATCGCTGGCCAGGCCGTGCCAATCGCCGTGCTCCAGCCTGGTGGAGCGCAGCAGTTGCACCTCGTTGGCGTGCTGCAGCCCCACGTACCATCCGTCGCGGTCGTTGCCATCGATGAAGAACAGGTTGCCGGGCGGCAGGTTGCCCGGGTCGACCACGTCCATCCGGGTGTCCCACGCGCGCAGGCGAAGAATGGTGTCGAACTCGCCGACCGCGAACAGGCGCGCGTCATCGCGGTTGGAGGGCACGACCGACAGGATCGACTCCAGCACCTCGCTGCCGAGGACGTGCCAGCGTGCGTTGCGCTCGCGCACGAGGACGGTGCCCAGGCGGCTCCCTGCCACGATGCGGCCGTCGGACAGTTCCAGCACGCCGTCGGCTCCCACCGGCCGTTCCAGCGCGTATTCCTCCGCATGATCGGTGGCGCCGCGTGGCACGATCCATCCGCCGTTGACCCGGCCCTGGAAGAAGGGGAGCTCCTCCGGCACGAAGCGCGCCATCAACGCCTTGTTGTCGGTGACGCGCGCGCTGCGGCCCAGCACGACGTTCGTGTTGACCGGCGTGACGATCAGGCGCCCGAGGTCGGTGGCCTCGCCGGCGATGATGCGAAACCGTCCCAGGCGCTCGTTCATGCGCTCCGAGATGAGCAGGAAGCGCCGCGTCTGGAAGTTGTCGAGCCGGGTGAACGAGTAGTCGCCGGCGGGCAGCACACCCACGAACAGCGCGGTGTCGCGCGCCAGGCCGGGTGCGAGCTGGTGCAGCGTGAACCTGCCGCCCGGCGAGCCGTCGGCCAGCGGCGCGCGTTCCACCATCAGCATGTCCATGGCGCTCACCTGGGCGGTGTTGCCGGTGATGGTGATGGCCACGGCGCTCTCGTTGGCCTTCGGCGCCTGCCTGGCCGGATCGACTCCGCTCGTGGCACAGCCCGACAGGGTCACGATGGCGGCCACCAGGACTGCCCCCGCCTGGCATCGGGCGCGATGAAGATTGAACATGCTTCCTCCCAGGCTCCTCGACGCGGGAGCCGTGGGCGCATTCTAGGGAATGCCGCGGGGTATCGGCGGAGATCATCGCGTTCCGCGACGCCATGAAAAAGGGACTGCCGAGGCAGTCCCTTTTCGTTTGCTTGCGTGCTTGCGCAGCGCGGCCGCCCGGTTCGCCTCGCGGCGTCCCGGGCGCGGACATCACATGTCCATGCCGCCCATGCCACCCATGCCGCCCATGCCACCCATACCGCCGCCGCCTGCGCCGGACTCATCTTTCGGAGCCTCGCAGATCATGGCTTCGGTGGTGAGCATCAGCGATGCGACCGACGCTGCGTTCTGCA
>JACMOG010000608.1 GCA_014378125.1 Vitreoscilla sp.
GCGAGTTCTGCATCGACAAGCTGTACTCGCCCGACTCGTCCACCGGCCGCCTGGGGCTGCTGGAGCTGCGCGCGTTCGAGATGCCGCCGCACGCCCGCATGAGCGTGGTGCAGGAGCTGCTGCTGCGCGCGCTGGTGGCGCGCTTCTGGGTCACGCCGTACGACCAGCCGCTGGTGCGCTGGGGCACCGAGCT
The DNA here is from genome assembly GCA_014378125.1 of Vitreoscilla sp. Next base: position 194 of record JACMOG010000608.1, read on the forward strand.
CCACGACCGCTTCCTGCTGCCGCACTTCATACAGACCGACTTCGACGACGTGCTGTCCGAGATGAACGAGGCCGGCTTCGCGTTCGATCCGGGCTGGTTCGCGCCGCACCTCGAGTTCCGCTTCCCGAAGGTGGGCGAGTTCGCGTCCAGCGGCGTGCACGTGACGCTGCGCAACGCGCTGGAGCCCTGGCACGTGATGGGCGAGGAGGGCAGCGCCGGCGGCATGGTGCGCTACGTCGACTCGTCGCTGGAGCGCATCGAGCTGAAGGTCACCGGCCTGATCGAATCGCGCCACGTGCTCACCGTCAACGGCCAGTCGGTGCCGCTGCAGCCCACGGGCCGCGTCGGCGAGTTCGTGGGCGGCGTGCGCTACCGCGCGTGGCAGCCGCCGTCGGGCCTGCATCCCACCATCCACGTGCAGGCGCCGCTCACGGTCGACCTGGTCGACCTGTGGTCGCAGCGTTCGCTGGGCGGCTGCCAGTACCATGTGGCGCATCCGGGCGGCCGCAACTACGCCACGCTTCCGGTCAATGCGTACGAGGCGGAGAGCCGCCGCCTGGCCCGATTCTTCGCGCTCGGCCATACACCTGGGAAAATGGACGTTTCGCGACCCGACCGGAGCGCCGAATTTCCCTTCACGCTCGACTTGCGGCGTAACCGTTGACCCCCTCGCTCTTCCCGTCGCTGCCCCCGAGGGAGAGCTCGGATCGGCTCGGGTGCGACCCTCGCTTCCCGAGTCCCGCGCTTCCTCGCAGCAACTAGATGCCCACTTCCGTCCAGACCAGCTTCCTGCCAGACGACGCCCCCGAGGCGCGAGCGCTCGCCCGGGCCGCGGCATTGCGCGGCACGCCGGGCAGCTTCGACGAGCTGCACGGGCTCATCGCCGAGGCGGCCGCCGCGGGCCACGCGCTGGCGCCGGCCTGGCAGGCGTTCTTCGACGCCGCCGGCTCCGACGGCTGGGTCGACCTGGCGCAGACCAAGGCGCGCATCCAGCGCAAGGTGCAGGACGACGGCGTCACCTACAACGTGTACGCCGAGGGCACCGCGGCGGCCAACGCGTGGCCGCTGGAGCCGCTGCCGTTCCTCATCGACGCGGCCGCCTGGGCCATCATCGAGAAGGGCGTCACCCAGCGCGCGCGCCTGCTCGACGCCGTGCTGGCCGACGTCTACGGCGGCCGCAGCCTGCTCGACGAAGGCCTGCTGCCGGCCTCGCTGGTGCTGGCGCATCCGCAATACCTGCGCGCCATGCACGGCTGCCGTCCGGCCGGCGGCGTGCACCTGCACGTGGCCGCGTTCGACCTGGCGCGCGGTCCGGACGGCCAATGGCGCGTGGTCAGCCAGCGCACCCAGGCTCCTTCGGGCATGGGCTACCTGCTGCAGAACCGGCTCATCATTTCGCAGCAGTTTCCGGCCGCCTTCCGCGACCTGCACGTGCAACGCGTCGCGGCTGGCTTCCTGGCGCTCCTGCAGGGCCTGCAGCGCCTCAGCCCCGAGGGCGACAACGCCCGCGTGGTGCTGCTGACGCCGGGGCCGCACAACGAGACCTATTTCGAGCACGCCTTCCTCTCGCGCTACCTGGGCATCACGCTGGTGGAGGGCGGCGACCTCACCGTGCGCGGCGAGCGCCTGTTCCTGAAGACGCTGCACGGCCTGGAGCCGGTGCACGTGCTGCTGCGCCGCGTCGACGACGAGTACCTCGACCCGCTGGAGCTGCGCGGCGACTCGGCGCTGGGCGTGCCGGGCCTGCTGGGCGTCATCCGCGCCGGCCAGGTGGTGGTGGCCAACGCGCCGGGCGCGGGCTTCCTCGAGAGTCCGGGGCTGGCCGCGTTCTGGCCCAAGATCTCGCGCCGCCTGCTGGGCGAGGAGCTGCTGCTGCCGTCCACCACCAGCTGGTGGTGCGGCGAGGACAGCGTCTGGGAGACGCAGCGCGAGCGCCTCGCCCAGTTCGTCGTCGCGCCCACGTTCCCCACCAGCGACACCACCGAAGGCTTCGCGCCGCACGGCGTGGCCGAGCTGTCGCCCGACGCGCGCAAGGCCCTGCTGGCCGACATCGACGCCCGACCGGCGGCCTACACGCTGCAGGCCCGCGTGCGGCCGTCGGAGATCCCCGTGTGGAACGACAACGCGCTGGAGCCGCGCGCGGCGCTGGTGCGCGTGTTCGCCACCAGCGACGGGCGCGGCGGCTGGCAGGTGATGCCGGGCGCGCTCACCCGCGTGGCCACCCGCCGCGACGCCGCGCAGGACGCCTGGCTGTCGATGCAGCATGGCAGCGTCAGCGTGGACACCTGGGTGCTGACCGACGGCCAGGTCGATCCCACCACGCTGCTGCCCAGGCCGCTGAGCGCGGCCGACCTGTCGCGCACCCGCCGCACCGTCACCAGTCGCTCGGCCGAGAACCTGTACTGGCTGGGCCGCTACACCGAGCGCGCCGACAACAGCGTGCGGCTGGCGCGCATCACGCTCGAATCGCTGAACAACGCCAACCCGGTGATGCTCGATGCGCTGGGGCGGCTCGCGCTGCGCAACGGCCTCATCGGCGGCGGCGTGCCGCTGCCCACGCAGTCGGTGCGCGTGTTCGAGCGCTCGCTGGTGCACACCATGGCCGACCCGTCGGCCATGAGCGTGGCGTACAACCTGCGCGCGCTGCGCAGCTGCGCGCAGGCGCTGCGCGAGCGGCTGTCGGTGGAGCACTGGAAGCTGATCGACGCGGTGGGCCGCAACTTCGAGGAGCGCTTCGCCGTGATCCTGCAGCCGCGCGTCGCGGGCTCGGGCTCCGGCGTGGCGGTGCCCGCCGTAGAGTCGGTGAGCGACGTGCAGGTGCTGCTGCAACGCGCCGCCACGCACCTGGCCGCCATCACCGGCGCGCAGTCCGACCGCATGACGCGCGACGACGGCTGGCGCCTGCTGAGCGTCGGCCCCCAGACCGGGCGCCTCGACTTCCTCACGCAGGCGCTGATGCTGGGCCTGCAGCTCGACTTGCCTGCGCGCGACGACGGCTTCGCGCTGCTGCTGGGCCTGTTCGACTCCACCATCACCTACCGCGCGCAGTTCCAGGCCCGGCGCGAGCTGCCGCCGTTGCTGCAGCTGCTGGTGCTGGAGCTCGACAACCCGCGCTCGCTCGCGGGCGTGGCGCGCACGCTGCGCGACCGCGTCACGCGCCTCGCGCGCCACGAGGCGCGCTGGGTGCAGCGCGTGCTCGACGAGCTGCCGGCGCCCGACGAGTGGTCGCTGGAGGCCTTGTGCGAGCCCGACGAGGAAGGCCGCCACGCGATGCTCCTCACGTCGTTGAAGACCCTGAGCGAGCGCACGCAGGCGCTCTCCGCCGAGGTCGGCCGCCGGCTGTTCTCGCACGTCGGGCCCGGCGATCACACGGTGTGGCAATGAACGACGACGACGACCGCCCGCTCACGTGGCAACTGCAGTGGCAGCCCCAGTCGCAGCCGGACGGGCAGCAGCAGGAACAGGCGCAGTCGCCGGCCCCGTCGCAATCGCAATCGCAATCGCAATCGCAGGCCCAGTCGCAGTCGCAGTCGCAAGACATGGACAGCGACGACCTCGAGCCGACCGCCGCGGCTGCCGCGGCGGACGGGGCCCACGGGCACGCCGCCAGGCGCGACCTCGCCGCCGAGACCCTGGCAGCGCCGGCCGTGCGCTGGCTGCGCGTGCGCCACGAGACCAGCTACCGCTACGACTCCGAGGTGGAGGGCGCGCACCACCTCGCGCACCTGCGCCCGCGCGACACCGCCACCCAGCAGATCCGCGCGTGGTCGCTGGTGGTCGCGCCGCATCCCGATGCCGGGGTCGACCTGGCCAGCGGCATCCGCGAGACGATCGACCCGTGGGGCAACGCGCGCCAGGTGTTCGCGCACTCGCAGGTGCACGACGAGCTGGACGTCACCGCCGCGTTCGAGGCCGGCATCAGCCCGCCGGAAGTTCCCGTGCCGGGCAGCAGCCAGCCGTGGCGCGAGGTGGCGCGCGACCTGCGCCTGCACGCCGGCGCCAGCCCGCACGGCACGCACGCCGCCGGTGCCACCGAAGAGCGCCGCGCCGAGCGCGCCGCCTTCGAGGCCGCCGAGTTCGCGCTCGACTCGGGCCTGGCGCCGCGGGCCCGGGCGCTGGCCGAGTGGGCCCGTCCCGCGGCCGACGCCCACACCGGCATCGTCGAACTGGCACTGGCGCTGATGCACCAGATCCACGAGGAGTTCGAGTACCTGCCCCAGTCCACGTCGGTCACCA
>JACMOG010000609.1 GCA_014378125.1 Vitreoscilla sp.
ACTGATCAGCCGCTGAACTTGACACTGCCGGTCATCCTGCGACTTCGCGCAGGATGACAAGTCATCAGCCCAGCGTCGGGTAGTCCGTGTAGCCCTTGGCGCCCGGCGTATAGAGCGTGTCCATGTCCGGCGCATTCATCGGCGCATCCGCCTTCATGCGCTCGACGAGGTCCGGGTTGGCCAGGAACGGCCGTCCGAAGGCGACCAGGTCGGCCTGCTTGTCGGCCAGCACCTTCTCCGCGCTGCCGTGGTTGAACCCGCCGGCGGGGATGAGCGGGCCGTCGTAGGCCTGGCGCAGCGCGGCCTTGATCTCGGCCGGCACGGCCGGGGCGCCCATCGCCGAGTGGTCGAGCACATGCACGTACAGCAGGCCCAGGCCCGACAGGGCTTCCACCAGCGCCTTGTACTGCGCGTCGACGCCCTCGAACGAGCCGGTGCCGTTGAACACGCCGTAGGGCGACAGGCGGATGCCCACCTTGTCGGCGCCGATGGCGGCCGTGGTGGCGCGGGCCACCTCCAGCGCGAAGCGGTTGCGGCCTTCGGCCGTCTCGCCGTAGCCGTCGGTGCGGGTGTTGACGTTGCCGTTGATGAACTGCTCGATCAGGTAGCCGTTGGCGGCGTGCAGCTCGATGCCGTCGAAGCCGGCCTCGATCGCCAGCTTGGCCGATTGCGCGAATTCGGCGACGGCCTTCGCGATGTCGGCCTCGGTCATGGCGCGCGGCACCGAGTAGGGCTGCTGGCCGCCGGACTTGTCGGTGTACATCTCGCCGGGGCACACGCCCGCGGCCGGGCCGACCACTTCGGCGCCGGCCGGCAGGTTATCGGTGTGCGTGACGCGCCCCGTGTGCATCAGCTGAACCACGATCTTGCCGCCCTTGGCGTGGACCGCGTCCGTCACCAGCTTCCAGCCGGCCACATGCTGGGCGTTGAACATCCCCGGAATGCGCGGATAGCCCAGGCCATTGGGCGACGGCGACGTGCCCTCGGTCACGATCAGGCCGGCACCCGCGCGCTGGGCGTAGTACTCGGCCATCAGCGCGTTCGGCGTGTTGGCCTCCACGGCGCGGCTTCGCGTCATGGGCGACATCACCGTGCGATTGGACAGCGAAAGGGTACGGATCGTGATCGGATCGAAGAGCATGGGGGTCTTTACGGGAGAAGTTGTCGGACGATGATAGGGGCGACCCGCGTGCCCGTACGGTCCGTCAGGGCTCTCGAAAGACTATGGCCCGTAGTGATCCGGCACCATCATCCCGTCGGGTACCGCCTGGCGCGAGTAGTGCTCGTGACGCAGGCGCTCGGGCAGGTGCACGGCGGGGTGCTGCACCTCGGCGTAGTCGAACTGGCCCAGCAGGTGGCGGATGCAGTTCAGGCGCGCCAGCTTCTTGTCGACGGCCTGTACCACCCACCACGGCGACTCCGCGCTATGGGTGCGCTCCAGCATCACCTCCTTGGCACGCGTGTACTCCTCCCAGCGACGGCGGCTCTCCAGATCCATCGGGCTCAGCTTCCACTGCTTGAGCGGATCGTGGATGCGGCCCAGGAAGCGCAGTTCCTGCTCGTCGTCGGTGATCGAGAACCAGTACTTGATCAGCTTGATGCCCGAGCGCTGCAGCATGCTCTCGAACGCGGGTACCGAGCGGAAGAACTCCTCGTACTCCTCGTCGGTGCAGAAGCCCATCACGCGCTCGACGCCGGCGCGGTTGTACCAGCTGCGGTCGAACAGCACGATCTCGCCGGCGGCCGGCAGGTGTGCCGCGTAGCGCTGGAAGTACCACTGCGTGCGCTCGCGGTCGTTGGGCGCGGGCAGGGCCACGGTGCGGCACACGCGCGGATTCAGGCGTTGCGTGATGCGCTTGATCACGCCGCCCTTGCCGGCGGCGTCGCGACCCTCGAACAGGATCACCACCTTCTGGCGCGAGGCCGACACCCAGTCCTGCAGCTTCACCAGCTCCCCCTGCAGGCGGAACAGCTCGCGGAAGTAGCGCACGCGCGCGGCCGCGTCCTCGCCGCTGGCGACCAGTGGATCGGCCACGAGGCGGTCTTCCATCTCCATCTCGACCTCTTCGTCGTAGCCGTCGATGAGCTCGCGCTCGATGCGGCGGCGCATGGCGTCCTGGTCGAACGGTGCATTCATGGCCGGGGCTCTCAGAAGATCTTCGTGAACAGCCAG
>JACMOG010000610.1 GCA_014378125.1 Vitreoscilla sp.
CCTTCGGTGTACTTCATGATGTTGCCCTTGTGCACCAGCGTCACCGACGGCTTGTCGTTGTCGATGGCGTACTGCAGCGCCTTGCGCACCAGGCGCTCGGTACCCTCGATGGACACCGGCTTGGTGCCGATGGCCGAGGTGAGGGGGAAGCGGATCTTGGTGACGCCCATCTCGTCCTGCAGGAACTTGATCAGCTTCTTCGCCTTGTCGCTCTCCGCCTCGTATTCGATGCCGGCGTAGATGTCTTCGGAGTTCTCGCGGAAGATGACCATGTCGACCTTCTCGGGCGCCTTCACCGGCGACGGCACGCCCTTGAAATAACGCACCGGGCGCAGGCAGACGTACAGATCGAGCTGCTGGCGCAGCGCCACGTTCAGCGAGCGGATGCCGCCGCCCACGGGGGTGGTGAGCGGCCCCTTGATGGAGATGATGTACTCCTTGACCAGGGCCAGCGTCTCTTCGGGCAGCCAGACGTCGGGGCCGTAGACCTTGGTGGCCTTCTCGCCCGCGAAGATCTCCATCCAGTGGATCCGGCGCTTGCCGCCGTAGGCCTTGGCCACCGCGGCGTCGACCACCTTGAGCATGACCGGCGTGATGTCGCCGCCCGTGCCGTCACCCTCGATGAACGGGATGATGGGCTGGTCGGGCACATTGAGGGAGAAGTCGGCGTTGACCGTGATCTTCTGCCCGCCCGCCGGGACGGTGACATGTTGGCTCATTGAGTCTTGCTCCGTTTTGTTCTGCAAAAATAAATTCTAGTTCACAAAAAACTGTCAACCGCTCGACAGGGGGATGCGTTTGAGGGCTGCTACGCCCTGACGGGTAAGCAATTTCAACTCTTTAAGGTATCTTAAAATGACCAAGCTCCTCGCCGCCCTGATCATCTCCACCTTCGCCATCGGCGCCTTCGCCGCTGATGCCGCTTCGGCTCCCGCTTCCGCCGCCCACAAGGCGAAGGCCGAGCACAAGGCCGCGAAGAAGGCTGACGCCGCTTCGGCCGCTGCTTCCAAGTAATTCTTCGATTCTGTCGAACCGCACCGGCTTGCCGGAGCGGTTCCAGATGCGAGAACGCCCGGCTTGCCGGGCGTTTCTCATTGTGGCTTCGATATGTGGGTGATGGCGTGGCCCGCGCGTTCGTATTCGCGCCAACGCAAGCGCCCGGCCTCGCGATGCTCGGGATCCTGCCCCACGATGGCGATCAGCCGGTCGAACACGCCGACGTCCGCCACCGCATGACCGGCCAGCGTCACGCCGATGCGGCAGGCCGCCGGCGCCGCCCCGTCCTTGACCAGCACGATGGGCGACAACGCCAGCCGCTGGGCATCGGCCCCATCGCGCGGCAGCACGGCGTGCGGCACGAACTCCAGCGGCTCGAATGTCCACAGCGCCTGGTCCAGCCGATCCAACGTCGCTGGCTCGCCATGCACCGCCACCCGCGCGCCCGACCGGTACGCCTTGCGCAACAGCCGGCACGCGTAATCCAGCGGATCCGCGATGCCGGTGTGGAAGGCGACGTCGGTCATTCGGGAAGCGAGGGTCGCACCCGAGCCAATGCGAGCTCCCCCTCGGGGGGCAGCGACGGGAGGAGCGAGGGGGTGGTCATTTCGCCTTGGACATGACGAAGTGGGTGAGCAGCGGAACCGGACGACCCGTGGCGCCCTTGGCGGCACCCGAACGGTGCGCCGTGCCGGCGATGTCCAGGTGGGCCCACGGGAACTTGGCCGTGTAGCGCTGCAGGAACTTGGCCGCGGTGATGGAGCCGCCGGCGCGCCCGCCGATGTTGGCCATGTCGGCGAAGTTGCTCTTGAGCAGGTCGTCGTACTCCTCGTCAAGCGGCATGCGCCAGGCCGGATCGAGGCCGGCGGCCGAGGCGGCCAGCAGCTCGGCGGCCAGCGCGTCGTCCGGCGAGAACAGGCCGCTGTTGTAGTGGCCCAGCGCGACGACGATGGCGCCGGTGAGCGTGGCGATGTCGACCACGGCGGCCGGCTTGAAGCGCTCGGCGTACGTGAGCGCGTCGCACAGGATCAGGCGGCCTTCGGCGTCCGTGTTGAGGATCTCGATGGTCTGGCCCGACATGCTGGTGACGACGTCGCCCGGCTTGGTGGCGCGGCCCGAGGGCATGTTGTCGCAGGTGGGGATGAGGCCGACCAGGTTGACCTTGAGCTTGAGCTCCGCCACCGAGCGCAGGGTGCCCAGCACGCTGGCCGCGCCGCACATGTCGAACTTCATCTCGTCCATCTCGGCGCCCGGCTTCAGCGAGATGCCGCCGGTGTCGAAGGTGATGCCCTTGCCCACCAGCACCACCGGGGCGTCCTTCTTGGCGCCGCCCTTGTATTGCATGACGATGAACTTCGGCGGCTCGTAGGAGCCTTGCGCCACGGACAGGAACGAGCCCATGCCCAGCTTCTCGCACGCCTTGCGATCGAGCACTTCCACGTCGAGGCCGTGCGTCTTGACCATGGCCAGCGCCTGCTCGCCCAGGAACGTGGGCGTGGCGAAGTTGGCCGGCAGGTTGGCGCACTCGCGCGCCAGGTTCATGCCCGAGACGATGGCCGCGCCGATGCCCAGGCCGGTCTTGGCGGTGGCCACGGCGGCCTTGGGCACGACGTACGACAGCTTGGCCAGCAGCGGCGCCGGCGCCGCGCTCGGCTTGGTCTTGGTGTAATGGTAGGTGGCGTCGCCCACGGCGATGGCCAGCGCCTCGGCGTGCGCGGCGGTGGATTCGCCGCCGATCACCGCCACGTGCCTGGCCGGGCCCGACTTGACGGTGGACAGCGCCGAGGCGACGGCCGCCTTGAAGGCCTTGGGCGAGGTGTCGAGGGCGACGGCCAGCACCACGCGGCCGGCCTTGACTCCGGCCACGCGCGGCAGGTAGACCGAGCGGCCGGCCTTGCGTTCCAGGTCGCCGCCCTTGAGCGCGTCGGCCAGGGCCGCGTCGATGACGCTGCCGTACGAGGGCAGGTCACCCGTTGCGGGCAGCACGACGATCAGCGCATCGGCATTGACGCCGGCCACGCCGGCATCGGGAAGAGCCAGGGTTTGAAAGTCCATGGTGGGTACTTGTGTTCGATTGGAGATAATCACGCGATGTTATTCGATTCGACCGTCCGCAAGGAGCTGGCCCGCAGTTTCGGGGCCACGCTGATGGTGATCCTCACCATCTTCATGACCAACCTGGTCATCCGCACGCTGGGGCTCGCCGCCAACGGCGCCGTGGCCGCGCAGGACGTCGTGTTCATCTTCACGCTCCTCGCGCTCCAGACGCTGCCCACCATCCTGTCGCTGTCGCTGTTCATCGGCGTCATCCTCACGCTGGGGCGCATGTACCGCGAAAGCGAGATGGCCATCTGGTTCTCCAGCGGCATCGGGCTGAAGCGCTTCATCCGCCCGGTGGTGGCCACCAGCTGGCCCATCATCGTGCTCATCGGCATCCTGATGCTGTTCGTCTGGCCGTGGAGCTACAACCAGTACAACGACCTGCGCGCGCGCTTCGAGCAACGCGCCGACGTGCTGCGCGCCTCGCCGGGCCAGTTCCAGGCCTCGGGGGACGGCCACCGCGTGTTCTTCGTCGAGAAGGCCGCCAGCGCGGCCACCGGCGGCGGGCGCAACGTGTTCATCATGAGCGACGCGGGCACGCGCGAATCGGTGGCCGTGTCGCAGTCGGGCAAGATCGAGAACGTCGGCTCCGACCGCTTCCTGGTGCTCGACTCGGGCCACATGGAACAGAACGACAAGACCTCGGGCGAGCACACGCACGTGGAGTTCAAGAACTACCGCGTGCACGCCGGCACCGGCGCCAGTCCCAACAACAGCGCGCCGTCGCCGCGCGCGGTCGACACCGCCGACCTGATCCTGGGCGGCGGGCCCGCGTACATGGGCGAGCTCGCGTGGCGCCTGGGCCTGATCCTGGGCGCCACCAACCTGCTGTTCATGGGCATCAGCCTGTCGGCCGCCAATCCGCGCCGGGCCAGCAACTGGGGCCTGCTCTTCGCCGCGCTGGCCTTCGTCATCTACTACAACCTGCTCAACCTCACGCAGGCCTGGGTGGGCAGCGGACGCGTCAACATCGTGGTCGCGATGGTGGTGCTGCACGGGCTGGCCTTCTGCCGGGGACTGGGGCTGATCTGGTGGCGCGAGCACGCCACGGTCATCCATCCGATGAAGCTGCTGCTGCGCAGGAGGCCCGCATGAAGACCGTCCGCAACCTGCTGTACCGCGACGTGCTGTGGTCGGTGTTCTTCGTCACGATCTTCTTCGTGGCCCTGTTCTTCTTCATCGACTTCGTCGACGAGATGAGCCGGGTGGGCCGCAACGGCTACACGATGGGCGCGGCCGCGCTGGCCACCCTCCTCGCCCAGCCGGGCCACGTCTACGAGCTGTTTCCCATCGCCGTGCTGATCGGCACCATCTACTCCATGGCGCGGCTCGCGTCGTCGTCCGAGTTCACCATCCTGCGCACCGCCGGCCTGGGCCCGGGCCGGGCGCTTAGCCTGCTGGGCGTCATCGGCCTGTTGTTCGCGGTGCTCACGTTCAGCCTGGGCGAGTACGTCACCCCGCACAGCGACCAGGCTGCGGCCTTCCTGAAGGCGCGCTTCGGCATGGGCCTGGCCATCGGGAGCACCGGCGCCTGGCTCAAGGACAAGCGCGACGACCCCGACGGCGAGCGCTCCATCACCGTCAACGTGCGCGGCGTGGGCAAGGACGGCGAGCTGACGGGCGTGCGCATCTACGAGATGGACGCCAGTGGCCGCGAGGTGCGCAGCCTCGTGGCCGAGCACGCCGTCGTGCCGCGCACGCGCAGCATCAACGAGTGGACGCTCCAGGACGTCACCGAGACGCGCTGGATCCCCGCCACGCCCACCACGGAGCCACGCGTCGACGTCAAGAAGTCGGCGGAGATGACCTGGCCTACCCGACTCAACGCGTCGGTGGCCGCCGCGGCGCTGCTGCCGCCGCAGAGCATGGGCACGGCCGACCTGTGGCGCTACAGCACCCACCTGGCCGAGCAGGAGCAGTCCACGCAGAACTACCGCATCCTGTTCTGGAAGCGCGTGCTGTACCCGTTCGCCTGCCTCGTGATGGTGGCCCTGGCCCTGCCCTTCGCCTACCTGCATGCGCGCGCCGGCGGCGTCAGCGTGAAGGTGTTCGGCGGCATCATGCTGGGCATCAGCTTCGTGCTGCTGAACAACGTGGCGGGCCACCTGGGCCTGCTGCACGACTGGACGCCATGGATCGCGGCCTCGGTGCCGAGTGCGTTGTACCTGCTGATGTCGATGTCGGCGTTCGCGTGGCTGGTGAGGTACCGATGATGCGCACGCACGGCCGCCCGAAGAGCGCATGCCCCCGCCTGGCGGGGAGGCGCGAAGCGCCAGGGGTGCTCACATGACTTTGCGTGGATTGATCCTTCTTGCCCATGGCGCCCGCGATCCCCTGTGGGCCACGCCCTTCGAGGCCGTCGTCGCGCGCATCCGCGAGCGCGCGCCCGAGACGCGCGTGCGACTCGCCTTCCTCGAGCTGATGGCGCCCCCGCTGGAAGAGGCAGGCGCGGAACTGGTGGCCCTCGGCTGCCAGCGCATCGACGTCGTGCCCGCCTTCCTCGGCACGGGCGGCCACGTGCGGCGCGACGTGCCGGCGCAGCTGGCGCGACTGCGCGACGCGCACCCGGGCATCGCGTGGACCCTGCACGCGGCGCTCGGCGAGAACCCGCACGTCATCTCCGCGCTGGCCGACGCCACCATCGATCTCGCGGAGCTGGGCTTCGCCTCCGGCCACAGTCCCCTGGACGGAATCGGCACATGAACCTGCACCAGTTCCGTTTCGTGCAGGAGGCCGTGCGCCGAAACCTGAACCTGACCGAGACCGCCAAGGCGCTGTTCACCTCCCAACCCGGCATCTCCAAAGCCATCCTCGAGCTCGAGGAGGAACTCGGCATCGATCTCTTCGTGCGCCACGGCAAGCGCCTGCGCCGCGTCACCGAGCCGGGCCAGGAGGTGCTCAAGGCCATCGACGTGATCCTGCGCGAGGTGGCCAACATGAAGCGCATCGGCGAGGAGTACTCGAAACAGGATGCCGGCCGACTGTCGATCGCCGCCACGCATACGCAGGCCCGCTACGTGTTGCCCGAGCCCGTGGCGCAGCTGCGCCGGCGCTTTCCCAAGGTGCAGGTCAGCCTGCACCAGGGCTCGCCCAGCGACGTGGTGCAGATGCTGCTCGATGGCACCGCCGACATCGGCCTGGCCACCGAATCGCTGTCCGAGCCCG
>JACMOG010000611.1 GCA_014378125.1 Vitreoscilla sp.
CCCTCTTATTGTTTCGAAGGGTCCTATCGCGCCATGAACAATCAGGATCGAAATGGTTCCACTCACACCATGCAGGCGGCCGAGCGAGCCCACGGCGGCGCCAACGGCGGCGGCAGCGGCAGCGGCATGGGCGACGTCGCGATCTACATCCTCATGCGCTCGTGCAACGTGATGATGTCCGAACGACTGGGCCGCCTGCTCGAGCCGCACGCACTCACTGGCCTGGGCTACATCACGATGATGGCGCTCTACAGCCGCACCGAGAACCTGGCCAACCCGTCGGAGCTGAGCGACGCCACGGGCGAGACCCGCGGCAACATGACGCGCATCTGCGACGAGCTCGTCGACAAGGGCTGGATGCGCCGCGTGCCCAATCCCGAGGATCGGCGCCGCATCGACCTGTCGCTCACCGACACGGGCATGGCGCTGCTCAACGAGATCGCGCCGCAGTTGCGGCAGAACGCCGACGACTTCTACAAGCGCACCTTCAGCAAGACCGAGAAGGCGGCGCTGCAGCAGTTGCTGACGCAGCTCTCCGCGGGCCTGGCAGCGGAGCTCTGACGCGGATCAGGCGCGCCGGCGGCGGGCGATGGTGGCGAGCGCCCCCAGGCCGGCCAGCAGCAGCGCCGTCTGGGTGGGCTCCGGCACGGCCGTCAGCGTGATCGTGAACGACTGGCCCGGCGCCGGAACAATGCTCTGCACGTCGACCCACACCGCGTCCGGCGTGAAAGTGATGCGTGACGCGTCGAGACCCGCGAAATCCGTCGACAACGTGTAGCCCGTCCACGCGCCGCCAGACGACAGGTTGCTGAACTTGTAGCCGTTGAAATCCGACGCTGTCCAATCGAAGGTGCCGCTGTCGATGGTCAGCGTCAACGTGTTCGACCCGAGGTCGAAAGTGGCGGCGTCCTTGAACTCGAAGCACAGGCCCGTGCCGGCCGGGGACTGGGAGCCACTTTGGAAGCTGCGCGCCTCACCGCCCATCCCTCGTTCGCTCGCCCCCCCCCACCATGAATCAATGTGATGGGCCGCGACCTCCCACGTGTGGAATACTCGGCGCGAACTCAAGAGCCGTCGATGCGCCATTTGATCCACTCCAGTGTTCTCCTGGCCCTGCTGGCCTGCACCGCGTGCTCGCAGGCCAGCGACGCGCGCCGCGATCACCTGCTGGCGGGGCGGCATGGATGGATCGACCTGGTGATGCACGCGCCGGTGCTCGCCGGGCCGGCGTCTGCATCGGGCGCCGCATCCGAATGCAGCCTCGCGTTCCGGATCAACGGCGAGGCGATGCTGGAGGAAAGGGGCGACCTCGCGCGGGCCGACGCGGCGAGCAATCCGCTGGGCTATCGATTCATCGCTCCGGCAGGCGCCCTGGACACCGAGCTCACGATCGCCTCTTGCGCGGTCGCCGACATCCGATTGCCCGTGAAACTGGATGCAGACCACCTGGTGCACCTCGAATTCGACGGCCACCAGCTCGTGCAGAAGTCGACCGAGCCCTGGGCCCCCACCACGTTGGACGGCGTGAACGCCCAGTTGTCGACGCTGCAGGAAGGCGCCCATGCCACCGATGGCCAGGTGGCACGCCTGACCTGGTGGATCCTGGCCGCCCTGGCCGTCAACCTGCTGGTGCTGGCCGCCGTGCTGCTGCGCAGGCGTCAGGCCTGATCGCCTGCCGGGGCCTGCTCGCCGCCCTCCGCGATCGCCGCCTGCCGCTTCGAATGCACGTGCCGGATGCCCAGCGCGATGAGGATGCGCGTGGTGACCGACAGCGCGGCGATGAAGATGCCCACCAGCAGCGTGTCGCGCTCGTGCTCGCGCGTGTCGGCCTGGCGGCGCATCAGGAAGTTGCGTTCGTTCTGAGCCAGCACGGTCACCTGCTGGCGGATGGCCGTCATCGTGGCGGCGTCGTCGCCGCTGCGGATGGCCTGCTGCGCCGCGTTGAAGCCCTGGTCGCGGCGCAGCGCGATCGTGCGGCTCATCTCCGCCAGCTTGGCGGAGACCGCGGCGTCGAGCCTGGCGAGGTTCTCTTCCTGCTTCGCGCTGGCCACGAGCAGCGTCTTCAGGCGCGCGGAGTCCTCGGCCTCTGCCTTGAGCGCGGCCTGGAACAGGGCCAGCCTGTCGTCCTCGCCGGTGATGATGAAGTCGCGCTGCGCGACGTCGGCGTTCTGCACCGAGATGAACAGGCCGTCCACCACGTCGAGCACCTCGTAGGCGCGGTCGACGCGGTCGCGGGTCTGGATGGTGAGCTGGTGGTAGTGGTACGACAGGTACGCGCCCAGCACCACGACCGTCGCCATGGGGATGGCGGCGATCGAGTGCCACAGCACCAGGCGGCGCGGGGGCCAGCGCAGCGTCGTCCAGAACTTTTCCATGTCTCCAGCGGGGTGGTCGGCATCCAGGTCGAGTTCCCTGGGCAAACCGCAGTCCTGTCGAGTTGGCGAGAGACCGCTACCATCGGGTTCGACCGCATCCTCCGCATCAGCCAAGGCCCGCCATGCAAGTGATCACGCCCCATCCGTCCGACCTCGGCGACGGCTTCCTCGTGCACCGCGCGCTGCCCAGCGCCGCCCGGCGCGCGGTGGGGCCGTTCGTGTTCCTCGACCAGTTCGGGCCGGTGCAGCTGGCGCCCGGCAAGGGCCTGGACGTGCGTCCGCATCCGCACATCGGCCTGGCCACCGTCAGCTACCTGTTCGAGGGCACGATCCTGCACCGCGACAGCCTGGGCAGCGTGGTGCCCATCCGTCCGGGCGAGGTGAACTGGATGACGGCCGGCCGCGGCATCACGCATTCCGAGCGCTCGCCCGACGAGCTGCGCGCCGACGGCCCGCGCCTGTGGGGCCTGCAGTTCTGGGTGGCGCTGCCGCTCGAGCTCGAGCAATGCCCGCCGGCGTTCGCGCATCACGGCGCCGACGAGATCCCGCGCGTCGCGCGCCCGGGCGCGCGCCTGAGCGTGGTGCTGGGCGAGGCCTTCGGCGCCACGTCGCCGGTGGCCCTCACCTCGCCGATGTTCCTGGTCGACGTCACCCTCGATCCGGGCGCGACGCTGGAGCTCGACCTGGATGCCGCCGAGCGCGCGGCCTACGTGCTCGAGGGCGAGGTGCGTGCGAACGCATCGAAATCGCCCACCGCGAAGGAACACCTGATCGTGTTCGACGCCGGCGAACCCGCGCGCCTCACCGCCGGCAGCGAGCCCGCTCACGTGGTGCTGCTGGGCGGCCCCAAGCTCGACGCGCCGCGCTTCCTGTGGTGGAACTTCGTGTCCAGCGACCGCGACCTGATCATAGAGGCGCAGGCGGCGTGGACGGAACAGCGCTTCCCGAAGGTGCCTGGTGAATCCGAATTCATCCCGCTGCCGGCACGCCCCCTGCCGCCCGGATCCGCCCTCTGAACGAACCCCTGGAACAAGCCATGACCGCACCGCAACAGAAGCCCGCCCCCTCCGACGACGACCTGCTGGACGAGGCCCTCGACGAGACCTTTCCGGCCAGCGACCCGGTGCAGGTGACGCCGCACGAGAAGCTGCCGCCGGCCGACGCGCCGGGCAGCGACGTCGACGACCGGTGAGCGGCACGCCGCTGTCGCTGGCCGTGCTGGACGGCCACGCGCTGTTCACCGTCCTCGACCTCGCCGGCACCTTCGCGTTCGCGCTCAGCGGCGCGGTGGCCGCCCGCGAGCGCGGGCTCGACTGGTTCGGCATCGGCGTGATCGCGTTCACCGTGGCCTGCGGCGGCGGCGTGCTGCGCGACCTGTGCATCGGCGCCATCCCGCCGGCCGGCCTCGCCGACTGGCGCTACCTCGCCGCGGCGATGGTGGCCTCGGTGATCGCGGCGGCGTCGCAACGCATCGTCGAGCGCCTGGCGCATCCGGTGACGCTGTTCGACACGCTGGGCCTCGGCCTGTTCGCCGTCACCGGCGCGCAGAAGGCCTTGCTGTTCGGCACCAATGCCGAAGTGGCCGTGTTGATGGGCATGGTCACCGCCGTGGGCGGCGGCGTCGCGCGCGACGTGCTGCTGAACCGCGTGCCGGTGATCCTGCAGCGCGAGATCTACGCGTCGGCCGCGCTGGTGGGCGCGGCGATCTCCACCTTCGGCGATGCGCTGGGCCTGGCCTCGACCGCGCTCACCTGGTGTGCCGTCGCCACGTGCTTCGCGCTGCGGCTGGCGTCGCTGCGCTGGCGCTGGCACCTGCCGCGGTTCAAGCGCCAGAAGCGGCCCGAGGCCGCCGACTCGCTGCACGAACGAGAGTAGGCCCGCGCCGGCAAGGTCAATCCGGCGGCCCCAGAATCGGGCCTCGACTGCACATCGAGGCCCGCACATGACCGATCTCTCGACCTTCGCCATCACGAAGAAGTGGCCCGCCACGCAGCCCGACAGGCTGCAGCTGTACTCGCTGCCGACGCCCAACGGCGTGAAGGTGTCGATCGCGCTGGAGGAGACCGGGCTGCCCTACGAGCCCCACCTGGTGCGCTTCGACGCCAACGACCAGCTGTCGCCCGAGTTCCTGTCTCTGAACCCGAACAACAAGATCCCCGCGATCCTCGACCCGGACGGCCCCGGCGGCAAGCCGCTGGCGCTGTTCGAATCGGGCGCGATCCTGGTGTACCTGGCCGCCAAGACCGGCCAGCTGATGCCTGTCGACGTGACCGCGCGCTACGAGACGCTGCAGTGGCTGATGTTCCAGATGGGCGGCATCGGCCCGATGTTCGGCCAGCTGGGCTTCTTCAACAAGTTCGCCGGCAAGGCGTACGAGGACAAGCGTCCGCGCGACCGCTACGTGGCCGAGTCGCGCCGCCTGCTGGGCGTGCTGGTCAAGCACCTGGAAGGCCGCGCCTGGATCATGGGCCACGAGTACACCATCGCCGACATCGCCAGCTTCCCGTGGATCAACAACCTGGTCGGCTTCTACGAGGCCGGCGAGCTGGTGGGCTTCGACGACTTCGCGAACGTGAAGCGAGTGCTGGCCACGTTCCTCGCGCGGCCGGCGGTGCAGCGCGGGTTGAAGATCCCGGCCCGTCCGGCATGACCCAAGGGGGGTCTGGCATCTCCGCCGTAACCGGCGGCAATGCCAGACCCCTTCAGGCCGGGCGCTCGAACTGCCACGTGCTGGCCCCGCGCCGGAAGCCCACCGATTCGTAGACGCCGATCGCGACGTCGTGGGGGTCGGCCACCATCACGAGCGTGCGCAGGTCCATCGCCTCGAATCCGTGCTTGCAAGCGGCGTGGACCAGCGCGGTGCAGAGGCCACGCCGCCGCCACGCCGGGTGCGTGGACACGTACTGGAACCGACCCAGGCCATCGCGGCTCCGCGGATCGCGGAACAGGCCGCACGACGCCGCCAGCACGCGCCGGCCGTCGACATTCGCAACCAGCCCGAACCAATGGCCCAGGCCCGCCCGCTGCATCGCGGCGTAACGCGCCATCTGGCGCTCCGCGAAGACGCGGTAGCCGGCGGGCTCGTGGCGCCTCTCGTCGACCACCACCTGCTTGTCGACCACGGCGGCGCTGTCGCGCGGCAGTTCCAGCACGCGGAACTCGAAGCCCGGCGGCAGCGCGTTGGTCGGCTCGCGCAGCTGATCGCCCGAGTGCGTCAGCACGGTGGCCTCGCTGAGCGCGGAGCCGGCGTCGGGAATGTCCCTCCGACAAACGAGGCCGTCGCACACG
>JACMOG010000612.1 GCA_014378125.1 Vitreoscilla sp.
CCCCCTTCCGCGCCGCGCCTTCGCCCCGCTGCCCCTCGTCCTGGCCATAGTGCCCGCCGCGGGCGCGCCGATGGCCGCGCCCGCGGCGTCCCTTTGTTCGGCCCGCTCGGCCACCACGGCGCCCGCGGTCGTCGAGCTCTACACCTCCGAGGGCTGCAGCTCGTGTCCGCCCGCCGAGCGCTGGCTGAGCGCGTTCAAGGGCCACGACGACGTGGTCGCCCTCGCCTTCCACGTGGACTATTGGGACAGCCTGGGCTGGAAGGATCGCTTCGCGCGGCCGCAGTTCACGCAGCGCCAGAACGCCACGCAGCGCACCAGCGGCGCGCGCTTCGCGTACACGCCGCAGGTGTTGCTGGACGGCCGCGACGCGCCGAACTGGCCGTCGTATGCGCCCGCGTCGTTGCACACCCGAACCGCATCCACGGTGGCGCTGCAGCTCGACCATGACGCCACCGGACTGGCGCTGACCGTGACGCCGGGCAAGGGCGCGCCGGTCGCGCTGTCGGGGTACATCGCGGTGGTGGACGACGGCCTGCAGACGCAGGTCGGCGCGGGCGAGAACCGAGGGGCCACGCTGCGCGAGGACGGCATCGTGCGGGAGTTGCTGCCGTGGACCCTCGATCCAGGCCACCCCGGCACGTTGCATTTCAGCCCCACCGCCGCGCTCGAGGCCGGCGCCGCGCGCCACTGGGTGGCGGTGGCCACGGACGGCCCGCTCGGCCGGCCCGTGCAGGCGGTGGTGCTGGCATGCGGCGACTGACGAGAAGACGCCAAAGACCGACCGATCGGTCAGGGAATGGTGGGTTCTCCCATCGGGAGGCACACCGAAATCAGGTACGCTGTCAGCCGCGACGCGCTGCGGTGACCCCGCCGCGCCCGCCCATTCCGGCCGGCCGCGGCACACCCCCCGCGCGACCGGCCGATCCGCAGCATTCTTTCCGTCCGCCACCGCGGGCGCGGAGCATTCGCCGATGACCCAGCACGACCCCTTGAGTCTGCACGTCCCGGAGCCCACCGGGCGTCCGGGTTGCGCCACCGACTTCTCGTACCTCCATCTCTCACCCGCCGGCGAGGTGCGCCGCCCGCCGGTCGACACGGACCCGAGATCCACCAACGACATGGCGTTCTCGCTGATCCGCGTCCTCGACGCCGACGGCAACGCGGTCGGGCCCTGGGCCCCGCAGGTCTCAGTCGAGCTGCTGCGCAAGGGCATGATCACGATGATGAAGACGCGCGTGTTCGACTCGCGCATGCTCATCGGCCAGCGCCAGAAGAAGATGTCGTTCTACATGCAGTCTCTGGGCGAGGAGGCCATCGGCTCCGCCCCCGGCCTCGCTCTGATCGACGGCGACATGTGCTTTCCCACGTACCGCCAGCAGAGCCTGCTGATCGTGCGCGACTACCCGCTGGTCGACATGATCTGCCAGCTGCTGTCCAACGAACGCGACCCGCTCAAGGGCCGCCAGCTGCCGGTGATGTACTCGGTGCGCGAGAAGGGCTTCTTCTCGATCTCCGGCAACCTCGCAACGCAATACATCCAGGCCGTGGGCTGGGCCATGGCCTCGGCCATCAAGGGCGACACCAAGATCGCGTCCGCATGGATCGGCGACGGCGCCACCGCCGAGTCCGACTTCAACACCGCCCTCACTTTTGCGCACGTCTACAACGCGCCGGTGATCCTCAACGTGGTCAACAACCAGTGGGCGATCTCCACGTTCCAGGCCATGGCCGGCGGCGAGCCCACCACCTTCGCCGCGCGCGGCGTGGGCTCGGGCATCGCCTCGCTGCGCGTGGACGGCAACGACTTCCTCGCGGTGTACGCCGCCTCGCAATGGGCCGCCGAGCGCGCGCGCCGCAACCTCGGCCCGACGCTGGTCGAGTGGGTCACGTATCGCGCCGGCCCGCACTCCACGTCCGACGATCCCAGCAAGTACCGCCCGGCCGACGACGCCACGCGCTTCCCGCTGGGCGACCCCATCGCGCGCCTGAAGCAGCACATGATCCGCATTGGCTGCTGGTCGGAGGCCGAGCACGACGAGACCCAGAAGGCGCTGGAGGCCGAGGTGGCCGCCGCGCAGAAGGAGGCCGAGTCGTACGGCACGCTCAACGACGGCCGCATCCCGAGCGCCGCGTCGATGTTCGAGGATGTCTACAAGGAGATGCCGGAACACCTGCGTCGCCAACGCCAAGAGCTGGGGGTCTGATCATCATGGAAATGCAAGACAAGAAGCAGCTGGCCGTCGAGCCCACGAGCCCGACCGCGCCGATGACGATGATCCAGGCGCTGCGTTCGGCCATGGACGTGATGCTGGAGCGCGACCCCAACGTGGTGGTGTTCGGCCAGGACGTGGGCTACTTCGGCGGCGTGTTCCGCTGCACCGAGGGCCTGCAGAAGAAGTACGGCAAGTCGCGCGTGTTCGACGCGCCCATCTCCGAGGGCGGCATCGTGGGCGCGGCCGTGGGCATGGGCGCGTACGGCCTGCGTCCCGTGGTGGAGATCCAGTTCGCCGACTACTTCTATCCGGCGTCCGACCAGATCGTGTCGGAGGCGGCGCGCCTGCGCTACCGCTCGGCCGGCGACTTCACGGCCCCGATGACGATCCGCATGCCTTGCGGCGGCGGCATCTACGGCGGCCAGACGCACAGCCAGTCGCCCGAGGCGATGTTCACGCACGTGTGCGG
>JACMOG010000613.1 GCA_014378125.1 Vitreoscilla sp.
ATGGGCCTGATGGGTTTCGAGTTCGTCGAATTTGCCTCGCCCCGACCCGCCACGCTCGAGCCCGCGTTCGAGGCGATGGGCTTCACGCTCGTCGCGCACCATCGCTCGAAAGACGTCGTGCTGTACCGCCAGGGCGACATCAACTTCATCGTCAACCGAGAGGCGAAGAGCCCGGCCGGCTACTTCGCCGCCGAGCACGGTCCCTGCGCCTGCGGCATGGCGTTCCGGGTTCGTGATTCGCACCAGGCCTACGAGCTCGCACTGGCACGCGGGGCCCAGCCGATGGAGATGCCGACGGGACCGATGGAGTTGCGGTTGCCGGCGATCAAGGGCATCGGCGGCGCGCCGCTCTACCTGATCGACCGCTACGAAGACGGCAAGTCGATCTACGACATCGACTTCGAGTTCATCGAAGGCGTCGACCGCCATCCGTTCGGCCACGGCCTGCGCATCGTCGACCACATGACGCACAACGTCTACCGGGGCCGCATGGCCTTCTGGGCCGCCTTCTACGAGAAACTCTTCAACTTTCGCGAGATCCGCTACTTCGACATCCAGGGCGAATACACCGGGCTGACCTCGAAGGCCATGACCGCACCCGACGGCAAGATCCGCATTCCCTTGAACGAAGAGTCGTCGAAGGGAGCCGGCCAGATCGAGGAGTTCCTGATGGAGTTCAACGGCGAAGGCATCCAGCACATCGCGCTGCTGAGCGACGACCTCCTGAAGACGATCGACAGCCTCGCTCTCGCCGGGGTGCCTCTGATGACCGCTCCCAACGACGCCTACTACGAGATGCTGTCGGAGCGGCTGCCCGGCCACGGCCAGCCGGTGGGCGAGCTCCAGGCACGCGGCATCCTTCTGGATGGCAGCACCGACGACGGCGCCCCGCGCCTGCTGCTGCAGATCTTCTCGCAGACGCACCTGGGCCCGGTCTTCTTCGAGTTCATCCAGCGCAAGGGCGACGACGGCTTCGGCGAGGGCAACTTCAAGGCGCTGTTCCAGTCGATCGAGCGCGACCAGATCCGGCGTGGCGTGCTGAGCACGGAAGCAGCGGCCTGATGCCCTGCTCGACAGTGAGCGCGATGGCACCGCTCGCGTTAACCCCTCCCTAGAAGCGCGGAAATCTCCTGCCTGCGATCGCAGGCGGCGTCGCGATAATCGCCTCCTGAAAGCGCTGCCAGCCCTCCACCAGAGACCGGCGCGGCGCTGCAGGGAGGAACCCATGTCCAGTGATTCGAGCCGCACGGCGGCATGCGGCGCCGACGCGCGCCTGTTTCGGTCCGTCACCCTGTGGCTGGCCCTCGCGCTCTGCGCCCTGGTCGCCGCCTGCGGCGGCGGTGGCGGCGGCAGCAGCCCGCCGCCGGCCGTCACCATCACCGCGCAGCCGACCGACGTCCACGTCACGGCTGGCGCCAGCGCGAGCTTCACGGTGATGGCCAGCGGCTCGGTGACCTACCAATGGCAGCGCCTGCAATCGGGCAGCTGGAGCGACATCCCCGGCGCCACCGGGCCCACGTTGGCGCTCGGCACGGTGGCCGACGCCGACAACGCTGCCCAGTTCCGTGTCAACGTCGCCAGCACCGGCAACGCCGGCAACAGCGTCAGAAGCTCCGTCGTCACGCTCACGGTGGATCCCTTGGTCGTGGCGCCCGTCATCGTGGCCGCACCCGCGGATACCTCGGCGATAGAGGGCTTCGCGGCGTACTTCAGCGTGACCGCCACGGGCACCGCGCCGAGCATCCAGTGGCAACGTAGCGCGGACGGCACGACGTGGGTCGACATCTCCGGCGCCACCAGCGCCACCCTGGCCCTGCCGACCACGCTGTCCGACGACGGCACCCGCGTCCGCGTCCGGGTGAGCAACTCGATGGGCACGGTCTTCAGCGCGGCGGTGCAACTGCACGTCACGCCGACCCCGCAGTCGCCCCGGTTCACCACCCAGCCCGCCTCCGCCTCGGTCACGGCCGGCCAGGCCGCCACCTTCAATGCGGTGGCCACCGGCACGCCCGCGCCCGACCTGCAGTGGATGACCAGCACCGACGGCGGGGCCCACTGGACGCCCATCGCCGGCGCCGCCAGCGGCAGCTACACCACGCCGGCCACCGTGCTGTCCGACGACGGCCACTGGTTCCGCGCCGACGCCAGCAACGCAACGACCACGACCAGCGACCCCGCGCGACTGACGGTGACGGCGGCCCCGGTGGCGCCGACGATCACGGCGCAGCCGGCCGACGTGACCGTGCAGTTCCAGCAGACCCTGTCGGTGGCCGCCACCGGCACGCCCACGCCGCGCTACCAGTGGCAGGTGAGCGTCGACAACGGCGCCACGTTCACCAACATCAACAACGCGGTGTACGCCACCCTCACCCTCTCGCCGCAGTCGCTGGCGGAGGACGGCAGGCAGTTCCGCGTGGTGGTGAGCAATTCGGCGGGCAGCATCACGAGCCGGGCGGCCACGATGTCGGTGGTCGCGTATCCGCAGGCCCAGGTCACGCAGAGGCAGGCCGTCCGGATCCCCGGCACGAAGCCGCTGCACCTCACCGCCACCGCCACCGGAGGCCACCTGCACTATGTCTGGCAGACGCACCACGTCGGCGGGTTGCGGCAGGACGTCGCCGGCGACGACACGCTGGCCTACGACCTGCCGGTCGACGCGCTCGCGGACACCGACGGAGTCTGCGTGACCGCCACCAATACGGCGGGCAGCTCGATCCCCTCGTGCACCGATATTCGTACCCTGCGTTGGACCGCCATCGCGCCGCTGCCCACCTCCGAGACGTTGCACGCCACGTCGTGGCTGGACGCCGACACGGTGCTGGCCGGCGGGGGCGTGGGCACCATCCTGCGCAGCACGGATCGCGGCGTCACCTGGACGCAGGTCTTCGACGACGGCGACGCCGGCTGGCAGTTGCGAGCCTTCGGCACGCATGCCGGCGTGACGCTGGCGGTGGGCGAGGACGGCATGATCGCTCGCAGCACCAATGGAGGGATCGATTGGACCGACATCCACCTTCTGGACAACCATGCCGCCACAGGCTTGGCGTTCAATGCCGCGGGCGTTGCCATCGAGACCAGCGTCTCCGGCGGTTTCGGCCGCGTGTACAGCTCGCCCGACCTGGGCGTCACGTGGCAGGAGGTGAGCCTGCCCACCGGCGTCGAGTCGCTCTATGCGCTGGCGATCAACCACGCCGACGTGGCGCTCGCGGTGGGCGTCCACGGCGGCGTCGTCCGCTCGACCGACGGCGGCGCCACCTGGACCGCCGCGCACACCGGTGCCGCCAACCTGTTCGCGCTGGCCTTCGCATCGGATACCGTGGCGGTGGCAGCCGGCGACAGCGGAACGATCTGGCGCAGCCCCGACGCCGGCCAGACCTGGACGGCCGTCAACAGCGGCACGCTCAACGGGATCACGGACATTCGCTTCAGCAGCGCGACCGTCGGCATCGCGTCGATGCTGCACGGCGGCACGTTGCGCACGACCGACGGCGGCCAGACGTGGTCGCCCGTCACCAGCGACGGCGCGCATCAGTACTTCGCCGCGAGCTTCTCGCCCGACGGCAACACCGCCGTGACGGTGGGCGAACAAGGCCACATCCAACGCAGCACCGACGGCGGCCTCAACTTCGTCGACGCCGTGCCCGCCAACGCGCCCAACCTGGCGGCCGTGGCCTTCAACGGCGCCGGCACCGGCCTGGCCGCGGGCGATGCGGGCATCCTGCGCACGCTCGATGGCGGCAGCACCTGGACGGTGGTCGCCGTCAGCGGCGCCCCCCTGTCCAGCGTCGCCTTCGCAACCTCGACCATCGCGGTGGCGGGCGGTGCCAACGGCACGCTCCTGCGCAGCACGAACGGCGGCGCGAACTGGTCGGCGCTCGCCCCGGCCTCCAGCGCCCAGGTGAACGCGATCGCGTTCGCGAGCAACGGCGTCGCCCTGGCCGGCACCGCCAGCGGCCTGCTGCGGTCGACCGATTCGGGTGCGACGTGGGCCAGCGTCGCGAGCATCACCGGCACCTTCACGGGCGTCACGTTCGCGGACACGAACATCGCCGTTGCCGTGACCGTCGATGGCGCCATCTACCGCAGCACCAACGGCGGCGCGGCCTGGACGCTCGCGACCACGCGGTCGTTCCGCATCCACGCCGTGGCGGCGGCCAGCGCCACGGTGCTGGAGGTCGGCGGCGAGGGCGGCTTCATCAGCCGCAGCGTGGACGGCGGCGTCACGTGGACGGATGCGACCTGGGCCTTCCCGTATTCGGTCTCCGGCATCGCCTTCAGCAGCGCCACCACCGGCGTGGCGGTGGGCAACAGCCTGGTCATGCGCACATCGGACGGCGGCGCCACCTGGAACAACGACTGGCCCATCGTCGACGGCTACGTCGCTGGCGTCGCCATCAGCCAGGGCAAGGCCGTGGCTGTCGGCTACTACGGCCTGATCATGCGGTCCGACGCGCTCTGACCGGTGTCAGGTCTTGCGGAACGCAAGACCTGACACCGCAAGAATCAAGACCTGACACCCGTTGAATCGGCGCGCGCCAGGCTCGCCACCAGTTCCAGCTTGAAATCGATCAGGCCGCCGAAGCCGAGGGTGCGGCAGAAGCGGCTCACCTGCGACGGGCTGACGCCGGCGGAGGCGGCGATCGTGGAGATCGATTCGGTCGTCACGAAGGCGGGGTCGTCCAGCAGCACGTCCGCCACGCGCTGGTTGGACGGCGTGAGCTGGGCGTAGCGGTCGCCCACGCGGTCGACCAGGGTGCGCGTGGCGTCCAGCGACAGCGCGCGCATGGCGTCGTCGAGCGACGTTCGGGCGCCCTCCAGGAAACGGATGGGCGCGGCGAGCACGCCGATCGCCATCACTGCCGCGGGCCCCGCCGCCTCGGCGCGCACGGCCTGCAGCCGGCGCGCCAGCGGGTAGTCGGCCAGCGCAGGCGCCAGCAGCGTGGCCGCGGGCCCGGCGAGCAGCACGCGGCGCACGCCCTCGAACGACAGCAGCGCGCACAGCTGGGCGATGGCCGCGCAGATCACGGCGCAGGCGCGGCGCGCGCGGGCGTCACGCGACGCGAGCGAGACGACGCCCTCGGCCGGCAGCGGGCAGGCGCTGTCGTAGTCGATGCCCGCGAGCGCCTCGAATGCGCGCGCGATACCGTCGGTACCCAGCAGGTTGCCGAACACCGGCGCCAGGCCCCGGGCGCGCATCGACGCCACCACGATCAGCTCGTCCTCGCCGACCGGCGCGAACGGATGGCTCATCAGCGCCAGCGGCAGACGCGCCACCGGCTGGCCCACCGGCGCCAGCAGCGCGCCGTGCGTGTCGGAGCCCAGGCGGCACACCGCGGTCGACACGCCCGCGTGCAGGATCGTCGGCCCCGGCGCCAGCGCCCACCGCACCTCGCTGTTGGCCGGCGCGCCCGTCACCAGCGACAGCGCCTCGCGCTCGTCGATCACGCGCAACGTGCGCAGGCCCAGCTCGAGCCGCAGCGTCTCGACGCCGATGCTGCGCGCCTGGCCGCGCGGCAGGAAGCGCCCCGCGGCCACCGACCCGTCGATCACCAGCGCGCCGCCGACCGCCGACTGGCCCGCCGCCGCCAGGAACGCCTTCAGGCACGCGCCCAGCGCCACCGGCGGCGGCGCCTCGAGGCGGCGCGCGTGCGTCAGCCCGCGGTCGCTGCGCTCGATGGCCACCTCCAGCAAATGCGCGTCCAGATGCGCCAGCAGCCGCGGCCAGCGAGCCTCGCGCAGGATCGACGTGTCCGCCACCAGGCGGGCCGCCGGCGGGCGGGCGATGCTCATGGACGCACCACCAACGGCGAGAGCCGGATGGCCTGGCCGCCGCCCGGCGCCAGCTTCATCACCAGCGTGTCGCCCGCGCGCACCGTGCGGCGTTCCACCACCAGGTCGAAGCGGTGCGCGTTGCGGTAGTCGGCCTGGTCGCCGTCGCGCCACATCTCGGCCAGGTAGTCGCGGCCCGCGTCGAGGAAGCCCAGCGGCAGTTGCAGCGTGCGCGCCTGGCCGTCGCCCACCGCGCCCACGTACCAGTCGTCGGAGCGGCGATCCTTGCGCGCCAGCGTGGCGTACTCGCCCACCTCGCCGCTGACCACGTGCGTCTCGGCCCAGTCGGTGGGCACCTGCTCGATGAAGCGGAACGCCTCGGGGTATTTCTCGTCGTTGGCGATCAGGTCGGCCGCCATCGCCAGCGGCGACCAGATCACCACGAAGTTGGCCAGCTGCTTCGCCTGCGTGGAGTTGATCGGCCGACCCTTCTGGCCCACCAGGCTCAGGATGCCCGGCGTGTAGTCGAACGGGCCGCTGAGCATGCGCGTGAACACCAGCCGGGCCTCGTGGTCGACACTGTTGATCGGGTCGCCCCAGGCGTTGTATTCCATGCCGCGGCCGCCCTCGCGCGACATCCAGTTGGGCCATGTGCGGCGCAGCCCGGTGTCCTTCACGGGCTCGTGGGTGTCGACGGCCAGGTGGTGCATCGCGGCCTCGCGCACGGCCCGCAGCTCGTGCCGCACGCCCTCCTGCGAGTCGGTGAAGCCCAAGTGCACGCCCGGGCCGTCGGCGTCGGCGAACACCGCGGTGCCACCGTCGGTGGCGTAGCCCGACTTCACCACCTCCACGCCCAGCCGCTCGTCGAGCGCGTAGGCCGCGTCCATCTGCGACTCGTAGCGCGCGATGTTGCCGCCCGTCTCGTGGTGGCCCACCAGGTGCACGCCCTTCTTCGCGGCGTAGGCGGTCACCGCCTCCAGGTCGAAGTCCGGCGCCGCATGCGTGAAGTCGAACTGCGAGCCGCTGCCGGCCCAGTCGCCGTCCCAGCCGCGGTTCCAGCCCTCCACCAGCACGCCGCGAAAGCCGTGCCGGGCCGCGAAGTCAATGTGGCGCATCGCGTTGGCCGTGGTGGCGCCGTGCGTCGGCCCGGCGCCCCACGTGCTGAGCCCGAGGTGCATCTCCCACCACACGCCGACGAACTTGGACGGATGCAGCCACCCCACGTCGCCCAGCCGGTTGGGCTCGTTGAGATTCAGCACCAGGTCGGACTCGTAGAGCCCGCCCGCGGTGTCGGCCACCACCAGCGTGCGCCAGGGCGTGGTGAACGCGCCGCGGCGCACCACGGCCGGCCCCGTCGCCGAAGGCGCGAGCTGCGCGCGCAGCACCTGGCCGTCGGTCTTGCGCACCCACATCGACGCGTAGTCCACCAGGGCCGCCTCGTGCAACGCCAGGTGCAGGCCGGCGGCGGTGCGCAAGGTGAGCGGCGTGTTGGCCAGGCCCACCTCGGCCAGCGGCGTCTTGCGGATCGCGTATTCGAGCGCGGCCTGTTCGCCCCCGGGCTGCCACCACGCCGTGGCGGCCGGAACCACCGCGAACTCGGTCAGCTCGTCGGTGATGCGCGCCTCGGGCAGCTGCGGCTGGTCGGGAAACTCGTAGCGAAAGCCCACGCCGTCGTCGAACACGCGAAAGACGATGTCCAGGCGGCGGTCGGCCAGCGACTTCTGCACGACGCTGACCCGCATCTCGCGATAGTGGTTGCGCACGAAGCGGCGCTCGCCCCAAGGCTGCTCCCAGGTGTCGTCGTGTGCGCTCTCCGTGCGTTCACGCAGGCTGAAGCCGCCGTCCATCTGCGGCGCGTTGGCCAGCAGGAAGCCGAGGCGCGCGGGCGCGATCAAGGGCGTGCCGCGGCGATCGACCCGCCCCGCCAGGCGGCCGCCGCCGGCGAGCTGCACCGACGCCACCAGCGAGCCGTCGGGCGAGGCCACGCTGCCCAGCAGGTCGTCGGCCCGCGCCGCAGGGGCGCACAGCGACGCGGCCAGGGCCAGGGCCAGTGCCAGGGCCAGGCCCGGCGTCCCCAGGCGGCCGCGCAGAATCGGGAAGAAGGTCATGTCGTTCAGCCGCGCGGCGCGGCGCAATGGGCGGCCACGTAGCGGGCGTGCGACGGCATCTGCTCCACGCAGTTGGCCACCACCGACGCGACGTCGGCGAGATAGCCGGCCACGTCGGCCTCGTCCAGGGCGTCGGCGACGGGATGGTGGGCGCGCGGCTCGACGCGATGGCCCACGAGCACCTGCAGCCAACCCACCTCGGCGAACAGCTCGTTGTCGGTGCGCACGATGCGCCCGGCCGATCGCCACAGGTCGAGCTTGGCCTGCAGGGTGTCGGGCACCTGCATCGTGCGCACGTGGTTCCAGAACGACGAGTCGTCGCGCTCGGTGGAGTGGTAGTGCAGGATCAGGAAGTCGCGGATGCGTTCGTTCTCGAAGCGGCACTGGCGGTTGAACTCGTCGACGTCGGTAGCGCGGAACTCGTGGTCGGGGAAGAACGCGATCAGGCGCGCGATCGTGGCCTGGATCAGGTGGATCGAGGTGGACTCCAGCGGCTCGGCGAAACCCGACGCCAGGCCGATGGCCACCACGTTGCGGTTCCACGTCTTCGACCGCTGGCCCGACGTGAAGCGCAGCGTGCGCGGGTCGGCCGGCGGCCGGCCATCGAGGTTGTCCATCAGGAGGGCGGTGGCCTCGTCGTCGCCCATGTGCGCGCTGGAATACACGTGGCCGTTGCCGGTGCGGTGCTGCAGGCCGATGCGCCACTGCCAGCCCGCCTTGCGCGCGGTGGCCACGGTGAAGGGCGGCAGCTGGCCGGTGCTCTCGCACGGCACCACCACCGCGCGGTCGCACGGCAGCCACTGCGACCACGACTCGAAGCCGGTGTGCAGCGTCTCCTCGATGAGCAGGCCGCGCAGCCCGGAGCAGTCGACGAACGGGTCGCCCTCGATGCGCTCGCCGTCGGCCAGCCGGATGGCCTGCACGAAGCCGTCGCCGGGCCGCAGCTCCACGTCCACCACCTTGCCCTCGGTGCGCCGCACGCCGGACTGCTCGGCCCGCTTGCGCAGGTAGCGCGCGTAGAGCCCGGCGTCGATGTGGAACGCGTGCACGATGTCGGCCAGCGGCGAGTTGGGCGACGAACGGTCGGCCCGCATGAAGCGGTGCGCGCGCGCCGCCATGCGGTTGATGGAATACGCCTCGAGGTCGCGCGCCTTGCCCAGCTGGTGCATGCGCAGCCAGTACTGGTGGAAGTTGAGCGTGGCCAGGTTGCGGCCGATGGGGCCGAAGCCGTGCATGTAGCGGTCGCCGACACGGGCCCAGTCGCGCAGCTCGATGCCCAGCTTGAACGTGGCCTTCGTCTCGCGCATGAACTCGTCCTCGTCGATGCCGAGGAGCGCGTTGAACAGCCGAAGCGCGGGGATGGTGGACTCGCCCACGCCGATGGTGCCGATGTCGTCGGACTCGACCAGCCGGATGTCCACCGACTTGCCGAGCACGTGGCCCAGCGCCGCCGCGGCCATCCAGCCGGCGGTGCCGCCGCCCACGATCACGAGGCGCCTGAGGTTGTCCTGGTTCATGTCTGCCGTGTTCCGGTTCATCGAACGAATACGCGCCAGGCCCAGGGCGCCAACGTCAACGGAGTGTCGTCGTCGACGCGCACGGGCTCGCCGCTGTCGAGGTCATGGTATTGCCCCGGCGCCAGGTCGTCCTTCAGGCGAACCCGTACCGGCTGGGCCGACAGGTTGAACACCGCCAGCACCTTGTCGCGCTCGTTGGCGCGCACGAACGAGAACACCTGCTGCGGCGCCGTGTTGGGCACCGGCTCCATCGTGGCGCCGTACTGCCCGTTCCACAGCGCCGTGTTGCGATGCTTCAGCGCCAGCAGCTTCGTGTAGAGCGCCGCGTAGGGCGACGCCTTCCACTCGATCGGGTCGCGCTCGAAGAACTTCAGGCGCCGCGTGTTGCCGGCCTCCTGGCCGTTGTAGACCAGCGGCATGCCCTCGCTGACGAACGAGAACACGATGGCGGCGTCGGTGGCCGGCCCGAACACCTCGAACTCGGTGCCCTCCCACGCGTTCTTGTCGTGGTTGGTGGTGTACATCATGCGGTACGCCTGCTTCGGGTAGAACTTGCGGTTCCACGCGTAGTAGGTGTTGATGGCGCCGATGTCGCCGCGGCCGGCCACGAGCGCGCGCATCGAGTCCCACCACGTCCACGCGTAGGTGGCGTCGAAGGCGGCCTCGTGCAGGTCGCGGCCTTCCCACTCGCCCAGCATGAACACGGGCTTGATGGCGGCCAGGCGGCAGCGCGCGTCCTCCCAGAACTTCAGCGGCACCAGGCCGGCGGCGTCCACGCGGTAGCCGTCGATGTCGGCGGTGCGCACCCAGTACGCCAGCGCGTCCTGCATGTAGCGCTGCAGGCCGGGCTGCGCGTAGTCGAGGTCGATGATGTCGTCCCAGTCGTACCAGGGCGTCGGGCGGAAGTGGCCCTTGCGGTCGTGGTCGTACCACTCGGGATGGCTGGCCACCAGCACGTTGTCCCACGACGTGTGGTTGCCCACCCAATCGAGGATCACGTGCAGGCCCAGCCGGTGCGCCTCGGCCACGAAGCGCTTCAGGTCGTCCAGCGTGCCGTACTCGGGGTTGACGGCCATGAAGTCGCGGATGGCGTAGGGGCTGCCCAGCGGCCCCTTGCGGTTCTTCTCGCCGATGGGATGGATGGGCATCAGCCACAGGATGTCCACGCCCAGCGCCT
The DNA here is from genome assembly GCA_014378125.1 of Vitreoscilla sp. The sequence goes on from JACMOG010000613.1 coordinate 10,572, forward strand.
TCAGGCGCGGCAGCTGCGCCTGCGCCGCGGCGAAGGTGCCCTGCGGCGTGAACTGGCGCAGGTTGATCTCGTAGAGGCTGGCGTTGCGGGTCCAGTCGGGATGGTCGACCTCGTAGCGGGGCGCGGTGCCGCAGGTGGGCGCCGCGAGCAGGGGCGGCGTGCAGGCCAGCGCGGCCGCCAGCGGGGCGAGCAGGCGCAGGCGTCGAAGAAATTGGATCACGGGGCAGGGGCGGTTGTCAGGCGAAACGAGAGAGCGCCCAGCCCGAGCGCGTGACGCGTGCGGGCCGGCGGGGCGAGGGACCGGGTCAGAACTTGTAGGTGATGCCCGCGGTATACGTCTTGCCGTACTTCACCGAGTTCGTGACGATGTTCGGATCGGACGTGTATTCCTGGAACGGCGCGTTGGTGAGGTTGTGCGCCTGGAACAGCCCCGACAGCCCCTTGAGCCAGCCGTCCTGGAACTCGTAGGACACCTGCAGGTCGCTGATGGTTTCCGTCTTGATGAAGGTGAACTGCGAGTCGGCGCGGTAGTCCAGGATCTGGCCGATGAAGGCCGAGCGCTTGTGCGCCGCCCAAGCCACCTGCAGGCCGTGCGCCTCGTAGTACACGCGGATGCTGCCCACGTCCTTCGACAGGCCCGGCAGGCCGATCGTCGAGACGCTGTCCTTGAACACCGGCCCGTTCTCGGGCGTGACGAAGCCGCTGGTGGGCAGCTTCACCGAGCTTTGCGACACCGACCAGGCCGCCGCGATGCCGAAGCCGTCCAGCGGCCTGGCGATGAGCGCGAACGGCAGGTTGACCGACAGCTCGAACCCGTGCAGGCTGCCGCCGGCACCGTTGGTGGGCTGGGTGAGGAAGCCGATGGTGGAACCGGCGTAGGGGCCCGTGGTGGGCAGCGGCGTGGTGGCGCTGGTGTAGGGCGCGAAGTCGAACACCCGCGGCGCGTTGATGATGTAGTTGTCCAGCTTCTTGTAGAACACCGCGGCGCTCACGTAGCCGTGGTTGCCGAAGTACTTCTCGTAGGACACGTCCACCGATCGCGCCGCGTAGGGCTTCAGCTTCGGGTTGCCGGCGTTGCCGGTGAGCGCGGGCTGCTGTGCCGTCGCGGACTGGACCTGGAAGTCGAGGCTGTCCTTCAGGTTGTCGAGGTCGGGCCGCGAGATCTGCTTGCCCGCGCCGAGGCGCAGCTTCTGGTCGTGACCGAGGTCGAACGCGAGGTTCAGGTTGGGCAGCCAGTCGTTGTAGCTGGTGCCGTCGGAACGCACTACGTACGCGCAGGTGGACACCTCGG
>JACMOG010000051.1 GCA_014378125.1 Vitreoscilla sp.
GCACGGCGGCGGCCACGCGGAAGTCGGAATAGGGCGCATGGGCGTTGGGCAGCACGGCGCGGGCGCGCTCGACGAGATCGGCCAGCACGGCCGCGTCGACGATCCGCGGCGTCGCGCTCAGGATGCGAACCCCGCCGTGCGCACCGCCTGCTCGAAGGACTCGGCGAGCTCGCGCGGGGCCTTGTCGAGCAGCGCCCGGGCGTGCGCCAGCAGGCCCGGGGCGCCGGTGGCGCGATAGACGAACTGCACGAGCTCGTCGCGGTGTTCGGCCACATCGGGCAAGGTGGCGTCGTGGTCAATCGTCATGCAGCGGTTCTCCGGTGTCGGCCAGGGCCAGCGATTGGCGGATCTTTTCCGTCGAGGCCCAAAGCGTGAAGACCAGGGTCTTCAGCGTCGGGTCGCCCGCAGTCTGCAGCATGGGCGGAATGCTGTCGAGGCCATCGACGTTGAGCACGCCCACCACGTCGCGTGCCACCGTGAGGTCGTTGCGCGTGACCAGCCGCCCGATGGGCAGCGACAGCACCCACTGCAACCGCGGGTTGAGCTTGGCCTGCTCGGGCCCGGGCAGCACGCCGGCGGCCCAGCTGCCGGCGCAGCGGCGGATGGAGAACGGCATGCCGTCGGTGAACGCGCGCCCGGTGCTGCCGTGGTCCAGCGCCAGCTCGATGTCGTGCTCGGGCGCCCAGCTCATGTTGTCCCACGCGCCGGGAATCATCCGCAGTGCGTTGGCGCTCGGCACGAAGATGTTGGCGCGCACCAGCGACGCGTCGATGCCCAGGCATGACGCCGCCAACGCGCGGATCTGCTGCACCAGCATGCGCACGCGGCGCAGGTGGTCGGGCGGCAGGCGCGGAAACGCGATGAAGCGCGCCCACTGGTCGTAGTTGGCGATGTTGAGCACCTCGCTGTGGCCGCCGGCCAGGCGCCTCTCGTGCACGCCGGCACACGCCGTGTTGAAGCCCAGCGCGCCGCTGGCGCCGGCGCGCGGTGCCAGCGGGCCGGCCAGGCGGGCGAACAGCTCGGCCGCGCGCACCACCCAGTCGCCGGTGGCGCGCTCGTTGCGAACCGCCTGGATCCAGCGCTTGCGCAGCAGCGTCGAGCCCCACGGAAAATCGCGCCGCACGATGCTGCCGGTGAGTACCACGCGGTCGAAGCGCAGGTTGCCGTTCTCGGCCTCGAGCACCTCCAGCGCCAGCCAGGTGCCGAAGCTGTGGGCGATGAGGCTCACGCGCTTCGCGCCGGTGCGGTCCATCAGGTCGCGCAGCTCGCCGCGCAGCCATTGCACGCGGCCGGCACGCGTCCACGGCATCAGGAACGACAGCACGCCGAAGAAGCCGTAGTCCAGGTGGTACGGAATGAGGCCGTAGCGGGCCAGGTAGGGCGTGACCTGCTTCTGCCACTGTCCACGCGTGCGGATCCCGTGCAGCGTCACCACGATCTTGAGGGGCACTTCTTCTCTCCCGCGGCCCCGCGACTTCTGGAACTGCCAAAAGAAAATGCGAGCCGAAGCCCGCACTATGGAGAGTCAGTGGCTCACTGCGTGAGGCGCCTCACGCAGCCCGCTCGCGCCTACTGTTGCGCAGGCACAGTAGCCGGATACGTGGTCGGGTAGGCGTTGGGCGCCGCACTGCCTGTGTTGACCGGCGGGGCGTGCATCACGCGAGTGCGGCTGCCGGTGGTGACCAGGATGACCGGGTCGCCGGCTGCGAACTGGTCGCCCTGGATGCCCTGGATGACCGAGCGGCGGTCGCCGTTCTTGAGCTGCAGCAGGATCTCGACGGCATCCTGTTTGGTCGCGTCGCGCTCGACGGCATTGCCGATGAGGCCGCCGACGATCGCGCGGGCGATGCCCACGATGCCGCCGGTGCGCGGGCCGCCCACGTTGGAGCCGGCGATGCCGCCGATGACGGCGCCGCCGACGGTGCCGACGCCACTGTTGGTGCCGTCGAGCGTGACCGCGCGGGTCGACAGCACGGTGGCGCCCTGCACCGACGACATGCGCTGCGCGTCATACCGGCTGACGGTGTTGGGGTTGGCCACGACGCAGCCGGTGAGAGAGCCGGCGCCGGCGATGGCCGCGATGAGGGCGAGTTGCTTGAACATGAGATTTCTCCGGGGATGACCCGCCAACGCCGGCAAGTCGCCAGCCGTTGACAGCCAACAGGTGACTCCACTCTGCAGCAAACCAATTGCCCGGGATGACAGCAGTGCGTAAAGATATGTGCCGGCGACAGCCCGCGTTCAGCGTTCAGGCGTGCAACCGGCTGCTGCGCGGCACGCTGGCCAGCAGGAACTCCATCTGGTCGGTCAGGATGCGGCGGCCGCGCAGGATCATGTCCTCGTGCAGGCTGGGCACGTAGGGCAGGTACATGAGCGTCATGCGGGCCTCCTCGGGCAGGCGGCTGCCCTTGCGGCCGTTGCACGAGCGGCACGCGGTGATGCAGTTCATCCAGGTGTCGACGCCCCGGCGCGACACCGGGATGATGTGTTCGCGCGTGAGCTCGTCGGTGACGAAGCGGCCGGCGCAGTAGGCGCACACGTGGCGGTCGCGCGCGAACAGCTTGCCGTTGGTGAGCGCGGGGGCCTGGCGCCAGGCGCGCGACGGGATGGTGCCGCGCACGGCGATGATGGAGTGGACCTCGATGCGCGACTGCAGGCCGGTGGCGCGTTGCATGCCGCCGCGCATGACGTGGCACGGGTCGCCCAGCGTCCAGGCCACCGCGTCGCACGCATACAGGACGGCGGCTTCCTTCACCGTCATCCAGGCTTGTGGCCTTCCCGACACGTCCAGCTGCAGCACATCCATTCGGGGCGCTCCTTCCAGGTCGTCAAGCATACAACTACTGGATGGAACCTCAACCGGCGGCTCTTCCGTGTCGCTTTCTAGGATCGCGACCCTAAATAAAGTGACCGGTGGCATTGGCGCCGGGCTCGGCCGCATGCAAAATAGCACGATCGTTCGATTTCTTGGTTCGGCCGGCATGCCCGGTCGCCGATGAACCGGACGGGCATCCAACGAACTCCGGCTCGACCCGGCAGACCCCGTGAACGACGCAACCGCTCTTCGCCGCCCGCCTCGCCCTTTGCAAAAGGGCCTGGCCACGCGCGCCACGATCATCGAGGCGGCGTTGGGGCTGGCGGCCAACAAGGGCCTCGAGGGCCTGTCCATCGGCCTGCTGGCCGAGGTGACGGGCATGAGCAAGTCGGGCGTCTTCGCCCACTTCGGCTCGCGCGAGGAACTGCAGATCTCGGTCATTCGAGACTATCACGTCAAGTTCGAGGAAGAGGTCTTTCTTCCGGCCATCCGCGAGCCCCGCGGGCTGCCGCGCCTGCGCGCCATGTTCGAGCGCTGGGTGCGCCGCGTGTCGTTCGAGATCGATTCCGGCTGCATCTACATCAGCGGCGCCGTGGAGTTCGACGACCGTCCCGGCCCCGTGCGCGACGCGCTGGCCACGATGGTGCAGACCTGGCAAGACGCGCTCACCCGCTCCATCCAGCTGGCCATCGACGAGCGCCACCTCAACGGCGGCACCACGCCCGAGCAGCTGATGTTCGAGATCCACGGCCTCATCCTGGCGCTGCACCACGACGCGCGCTTCCTGCGCAACCCGGGCAGCGTCGAACGTGCGCGCCTGGGCTTCGAGCGACTGCTAGCGCACTCCCTGTCCCCGACGACCGGCCCGACGCCGGACGCCGCCCCGTCCCGATCGAAAGAGGCGCGACCCACGCGCCGCTGATCGCCCGCCCCGCTTTCCTTTCCGACCCGTTCCAGGAGCCCTTTCCCATGCCCCAATACAACCCGCCGCTTCGTGACATGCAATTCGTGTTGCATGAAGTGCTGAACGTCGTCGACGAGCTCACGGCCATGCCCAAGCACGCGGACGTCGACGTCGACACCTTCAACGCGGTGCTGGAAGCCGGCGGCAAGTTCGCCTCGGAAGTGATCTTCCCGATCAACCTCAGCGGCGACGCCGAGGGCTGCACGCTGGACAAGGCCACGCACGAGGTGACGCCGCCCAAGGGCTTCAAGGCCGCGTACAAGACCTACGTGGAAGGCGGCTGGCCTTCGCTGTCGGCCGATCCGGAATACGGCGGCCAGGGCCTGCCCGTCACGCTGAACCAGTGCGTCTACGAGATGCTCAACAGCGGCAACCAGGCGTGGACGATGTACCCCGGCCTGTCGCACGGCGCCTACGAGGCGCTGCACGCGCACGGCACGCCCGAGCAGAAGACCATGTTCCTGCCCAAGCTCACCTCGGGCGAGTGGACGGGCACGATGTGCCTGACCGAGCCGCACTGCGGCACCGACCTGGGCCTGCTGCGCACGAAGGCCGAGCCGCAGGGCGACGGCACCTACAAGATCACCGGCGCCAAGATCTTCATCTCGGCCGGCGAGCACGACATGGTGTCCAACATCCTGCACCTGGTGCTCGCGCGCCTGCCTGACGCGCCCGCGGGCTCGAAGGGCATCTCGCTGTTCCTGGTGCCCAAGTTCATGGTGGGCGCCGACGGGTCGCTGGGCGAACGCAACCCGATCTTCTGCGCCGGCATCGAGCACAAGATGGGCATCCACGCCAACTCCACCTGCCAGATGGTGCTGGAAGGCGCCGTCGGCACGCTGGTGGGCGAGCCCAACAAGGGCCTGAACGCGATGTTCGTGATGATGAACGCGGCTCGCCTGGGCGTGGGCATGCAGTCGCTGGGCCTCACCGAGGTCGCGTACCAGAACGCCGTCGTGTACGCCAAGGATCGCCTGCAGATGCGCGCGCTGTCGGGCCCGAAGGCGCCGGACAAGCCGGCCGACCCGCTCAACGTGCACCCCGACGTGCGCCAGATGCTGATGGCCGCCCGCGCCTACGCCGAAGGCGGGCGCGCGCTGGCCATCTACACCCCGCGGCTGATCGGCAA
>JACMOG010000614.1 GCA_014378125.1 Vitreoscilla sp.
GACAACCGGGCCCGCCGCGGCCGGCCTCACGCCGGCGCGTCGACCGCCAGCGCCGTGCCGTACACGTCGTGCGCCACCGCCTTGATCGCCCGCAGCATCACCTGCGCCGCCGGCGCCAGCAGGCGGTCGGTGCGCGTGATCAGGCCGAAGGCGTCCATCTTGCAGGGCAGCTCCACCGGCAGGATCGCCACCAGGCCGTGCTCCTGGTAGTACAGCGCCACGTCGGAGGCCACCACGCCGACCAGGTCGCTCTGTTCGAGCATCTTGGTCATGAACAGCAGGGCGGTGGTCTCGATCAGGTCGTTGGGGGCGGCCAGGCCGTCCTCCTGGAACATCAGCTCGAAGCGGTGGCGCAGCACGCTGCCAGCGGGCGGCACGATCCAGCCGTGCTGGGAGAGCTCGCCCAGGCCGATGCTGGTGCGCTCCATCAGCGGGTGGCCCGGACGCACCACGGCGGCGATCGGCTCCTCCACCAGGGCCTCGTAGCGCAGGTCGCTCTTGTCGTGGCGCGCAAACAGCCGGCCCACCACCATGTCGAGCTTGCCCTGGGCGAGGCGGTCGATCAGCACGTCGCTGGTCTCGATCTGCACCCCCACGCGCAGCGACGGGTGCACGGCCTTGACCTGCGCGACGGCGTCGGGCAGCAGCGTGATGGCCGGCGCGGTGATCGTGCCGATGCTCACCGAGCCGAAGCGGCCGGCCTTGAGCGCGTCGATCTCCTCGTGCGCCTGGCTCAGGCTGGCCAGCGCCATGCGCGCGTGGCGGATCATGGTTTCCCCGTACCACGTTGGGCGCACGCCACGCGGAAGCCGGTCGAACAGCTTCACTTCCAGCATGTCCTCCAGGTCCTTCAGCAGCTTGGAGGCCGCCGGTTGTGTCATGTTCAACACCTGCGCCGCGCCATGGATGTTGCCCTCTTCCTCCATCGCCACGAGGAGCAGCAGCTGGCGGGTCTTCAGGCGGGCGCGGATGAACCAGTGGGTATCGGCGGTTGACATGTTTCCGGATGCACTCGAATGGGGAATGAATGGATGCTTGAATGTATATGGCAATACGCCAAAAATCTATTAGGAAGATATGGCAGCCGTTCGTACCATCGCGGCCATCGAAGGCGCTCGACCGCCTGTCGCACGCCTGTGCGCCAGGCCCGCGAGCGGTCTCGAAGACACGTTCGCTGACGTGATCGCTGACGTGATCGACAACAACCCGAGCCGACGACGGCCGACTATTGGAGACAAGACGTGAAATTCATCAAGACAGTGCTGGCCGCGGTGGCCTTCGGCGTGGTTTCCTTCGGCGCCCTGGCGCAGGACAAGGGCACCGTGGGCATCGCCATGCCCACGAAGTCGTCCGCCCGCTGGATCGCCGACGGCGACAACATGGTCAAGGTGCTGCAGGCCAAGGGCTACAAGACCGACCTGCAGTACGCCGACGACGACATCCCGAACCAGCTCGCGCAGATCGAGAACATGGTCACCAAGGGCGACAAGGTGCTGGTGATCGCGTCGATCGACGGCACCACGCTGTCCAACGTGCTGCAGAAGGCGGCCGACAAGGGCGTCAAGATCATCGCCTACGACCGCCTGATCAAGGGTTCGAAGAACGTCGACTACTACGCCACGTTCGACAACTTCCAGGTGGGCGTGCTGCAGGCCCAGTCGATCGTCGACCACCTGAAGGTGGCCACGGCCAAGGGCCCGTTCAACATCGAGCTGTTCGGCGGCTCGCCGGACGACAACAACGCGTTCTTCTTCTACAACGGCGCGATGTCGGTGCTCAAGCCCTACATCGACTCGGGCAAGCTCGTGGTCAAGAGCAAGCAGCTGGGCATGGACAAGGTCTCCACGCTGCGCTGGGACGGCGCGGTCGCCCAGGCGCGAATGGACAACCTGCTGTCGGCCTACTACGCCGGCGCGCACGTCGACGCGGTGCTCTCGCCGTACGACGGCCTGTCCATCGGCATCCTGTCCTCGCTCAAGGGCGTGGGCTACGGCAAGGGCGGCGTGGCGATGCCCGTCGTCACCGGCCAGGACGCGGAAGTGCCGTCGGTCAAGTCCATCCTGGCGGGCGAGCAGACCACCACGATCTTCAAGGACACGCGCGAGCTGGCCAAGGTCACGGCCGGCATGGTCGACGCGGTGCTGGGCGGCAAGGCGCCGGAGATCAACGACACCAAGACGTACAACAACGGCGTCAAGATCGTGCCGTCGTACCTGCTCAAGCCGGTGCTGGTGGACAAGTCGAACTGGCACCACATCCTGATCGACAGCGGCTACTACAAGGAATCGCAAGTCAAGTAAGCCCGTACCGCGCATCCCATGAACGAGACCCTGCAACGCGATGAGGGCGCGGCGGCCGTGCCCGCCGGCGCGCCCATCCTGGAGATGCGCGGCATCCGCAAGACCTTCCCGGGGGTGGTCGCGCTCGACAACGTCAACCTGACGGTGAAGGCCGGCGAGATCCACGCCACCGTCGGCGAGAACGGCGCCGGCAAGTCGACGCTGATGAAGGTGCTCAGCGGCGTCTACCCGCACGGAACCTACGAAGGGGAGATCCGCTTCGAGGGCGCCGTGCGCGAATTCAAGGGCATCCACGACAGCGAGTCGGTGGGCGTCATCATCATCCACCAGGAGCTGGCGCTGGTGCCGCTGCTGTCGATCGCCGAGAACATCTTCCTCGGCAACGAGCCGCAGCGCTTCGGCGTCATCGACTGGGCCGAGGGCACGCGTCGCACGCGCGAGCTGCTGGCGAAGGTGGGCCTGAAGGAGTCGCCGGCCACGCTCATCACCAACCTGGGCGTGGGCAAGCAGCAACTGGTGGAGATCGCCAAGGCGCTCGCCAAGCGCGTGCGCCTGCTCATCCTGGACGAGCCCACGGCCAGCCTCAACGAGCACGACAGCATGGCGCTGCTCGACCTGCTGCTGGAGTTCAAGGCACAGGGCATCGCGTGCATCCTGATCTCGCACAAGCTCAACGAGATCTCGCGCGTGGCCGATTCCATCACGGTGCTGCGCGACGGCGCCTCGGTGCAGTCGCTCGACTGCCACGCCGACGTGGTGAGCGAGGACCAGATCATCCGCGCGATGGTCGGCCGCGAGCTGGCCGACCGCTACCCGCCGCGCGCGCGTCTCGCGCCCGAGGCGGGCGAGACGGTGTTCGAGGTGCGCGACTGGCACGTGGCGCATCCGGTGCACGCCGACCGCGACGTGGTCAAGGGCGTCAGCCTGAAGATCAAGCGCGGCGAGATCGTGGGCATCGCCGGACTGATGGGCGCCGGCCGCACCGAGCTCGCGATGAGCGTGTTCGGGCGCGCCTACGGCCAGCGCGTGCGCGGCGAGGTGCTGCTGCGCGGCCAGCCCATCGACGTGTCGACCATCCAGAAGGCCATCGGCCACGGCATCGCCTACGTGACCGAGGACCGCAAGAGCCTGGGCCTGCTGCTGGAGGACGACATCCGCCACAACATCAGCCTGGCCAACCTGAAGGCGGTGTCGTCGGCCGGCGTCATCGACGGCGGCGTCGAATTCGCGGCCGCGGCGGAGTACAGGCGCAAGCTCAACATCCGCTGCTCCAGCGTCACCCAGACCACGGTCAATCTGTCGGGCGGCAACCAGCAGAAGGTGGTGCTGGGCAAGTGGCTGTTCTCCAGGCCCGAGCTGCTGACCGTGGACGAGCCCACCCGGGGCAGCGACGTGGGCGCCAAGTTCGAGATCTATTCGATCATGTCGGCGCTGGCCGACGAGGGCAAGTGCATCCTGATGATCTCCTCCGAGATGCCCGAGTTGCTGGGCATGTGCGACCGCATCTACGTGATGAACGAGGGCCGCTTCGTCGGCGAGTTCGCCGCGGCCGACGCGTCGCAGGAGAAGATCATGCGGGCCATCGTGAAACAAGGCCTCGCGTGAACGCGGTATTGCGCCATCCCTAATGACCATCATGGAAGACAAGATGATTCCAACGAACGCCGAGGCGCCCGTGCGCACGTACGGCGGCTTCCTCAAGAACAACATCCGCGAGTACGGCATGCTGCTGTCGCTCGTCGTGATCATGGGGTTCTTCCAGTACATGACCGACGGCACGCTGCTCAAGCCGTTGAACCTCACCAACCTCATCCTGCAGAACAGCTACATCGTCATCATGGCGCTGGGCATGCTGCTGGTGATCGTGGCGGGCCACATCGACCTCTCGGTGGGCTCGGTGTCCGGCTTCATCGGCGCGTTGGCGGCGGTGCTGATGGTCAACTACAACTGGAACTTCGTGGCCGCCTCGCTGGTGTGCCTCGTGGCGGGCGGCGTCATCGGCGGCGCTCAGGGCTGGTTCGTGGCTTACCTCAAGATCCCGTCGTTCATCGTCACCCTGGCGGGCATGCTCGTCTTCAAGGGGCTGGCGCTGGCGCTGCTGCAGGGGCAGTCGGTGGGTCCGTTCCCCGAGGATTTCCAGCTGCTCAGCTCGGGCTTCATCCCCGACTTCTTCAACGGCGAAACCCTGCGCATCAGCTCGCTGGCCATCGGCGCCATCGTGGCCATCGCCTTGTTCGCGATGAAGCTGCGCGAGCGGGCAGGGCACGTGCGCCACCAGATGGAAGAGGAGCCGGGCGCGTTCTTCCTGGCCAAGAACATCGCGTTCGCCGCGGTCATCATCTGGTTCTGCTGGATGCTGGCCTCGTACAAGGGATTGCCCAACGTCCTGATCGTCATGTTCGTGCTGATGCTGGTGTACGACTTCGTCACGCGCCGCACCACCATCGGCCGGCGCATCTATGCCCTGGGGGGTAACGCCAAGGCGGCCCGGCTGTCGGGCATCAAGACCGAGCGCCTCGCGTTCCTGACCTTCGTCAACATGGGGGCATTGGCCGCGCTGGCCGGTCTTGTTTTCGCCGCGCGTCTCAATACCGCAACGCCCAAGGCAGGTCTGGGTTTCGAACTGGACGTGATTGCGGCATGCTTCATCGGTGGCGCATCGGCGTCGGGCGGTGTCGGCAGGGTTCTCGGCGCCGTCATCGGCGCATTCGTGATGGGCGTGATGAACAACGGCATGTCCATCCTCGGCATCGGCATCGACTACCAACAGGTGATCAAGGGCATCGTCCTGCTGGCCGCGGTCTGCGTCGACGTCTACAACAAGAACAAGTGACAACAAAGAGCGTCCGGCATCGACCGGGCGCCGTGGCCAGCACGCACGCGAGAACAGCGGGCGGCCGAATTTTCTGACGGTGGGTGCGCTCCCCGTAGCGCGCAACTTGCGTTGGTATTTTTTCCCCACGCAGGGCGGAGCCTTGCCTTGCATATCCATAGAAACTCTCCAGGAGACAAGCACATGACCACGACCCATCGCACCAAGGCGCTTTCACGCGCCAGCATCGCCTGCCTGGCGAGCCTTCTCGGCGCCTCCGCGGCGCACGCCGTCGACTGGACCGGCTACATGCGTGGCGGCCCCGCCGCCACGTCGGTCTCCGGCAAGTCGCGCCAGTGCTACGGCATCGGCCCCCTGAAGTACCGCCTCGGCAACGAGTGCGACTTCTACGGCGAATTCCAGCTCGCCCAGGCGATGAAGGCCGACGGCGTCGACTTCAACGCCGTGCTGATGACCAACTACTACAGCCCGCAGACCGAGTCGAACGCCAACTACGGCGTCGAGCAGGCCTACGTTGAAATGAAGGGCGTCGACATCGCCCCGCAGGCCCTGTTCTGGATGGGCAAGCGCCGCGATCGTGACGACGTGCACATCGTCGACACGTTCTTCACCAACATGTCCGGCGTGGGCGGCGGCGTCGAGAACCTCGACGTGGGCGTCGGCAAGCTCGGCTTCTCCGGCTACAAGGCCGATACGTCCGTCGTCCGGGACAGCGCGGGCCTCGAAGTTCCCAACCAGGGCAACGGCACGGGCACGCAGAACGGCGTCGGCCGGGTCCACGTGCAGTGGTACGACATCCCGGTGAACCCGGACGGCAAGCTGCGCGTCGTGGGCACCGTGTCCAAGGGCGACTCGCAAGGCGGGCTCAAGGGCCAGAGCGGCTACGGCATCAACGTCGAGCACGTGCAGGACAAGTTCTTCGGCGGCGGCAACCACATCTGGATCCAGTACGCCCAGGGCCCCACCGACATCAACCAGGGCGTCAGCGACAACGGCGCCCACGGCTCCGGCTACAAGAGCTGGCGCATCGTGGAAAGCCCGTCGTGGCAAGTGGGCGCCTTCGGCGGCCAGGCCATCGCCATGTACGAGCACAACAAGGCCCC
>JACMOG010000615.1 GCA_014378125.1 Vitreoscilla sp.
AACATCATCACCAGGTCGGGCACGCCGCGCATCACCGTGGTGTAGACCTGCGCCGCGCCGCGCAGGACGCGGCTGCGCGAGAGCTTGGCCATCGCGCCCAGCACGCCGAGCGCCGCCGCGATGGCCAGCGAGGCGAGCGCCACCGCGATCGACAGGCCGGCGCCGGTCAGCAGGCTGGAGCCGTAGCCTTGCAGCATCGCGCCTTACTTCGCCCCGTACACGTCGAAGTCGAAATACTTCGCCTGGATCTTCTGGTACGTGCCGTTGGCGCGGATGTCCTTGATCGCCTGGTCGAACTTCGCCTTCAGGGCCGCATCACCCTTGCGCATGGCGATGCCGGCGCCGGTGCCGAAGTACCTGTCGTCGGTGAACGCCGGGCCGAAGAACGCGAAGTCCTTGCCGGCCGGGCGCTTCAGGAAGCCCGAGTCGACGGCCACGGAGTCGGCCATCACCGCGTCGATGCGGCCCGATTGCAGGTCGAGGAAGACCTGGTCCTGGCCCGTGTAGCGCACGATCTCGCTGTCCTTGAAGGTGTCGGTGGCGAAGCGGTCGTGCGTGGTGGAGCGCTGCACGCCGACGCGCTTGCCCTTCATGCCCGCGGCGGTGGGCACGAGGTTGCTGCCCTTCCTGCCGACGAGGCGCGCCGGCGTGGCGTAGTACTTGTCGGAGAAGGCCACGCTGCGCTTGCGCTCCTCGGTGATCGACATCGAGGCGATGACGGCGTCGAACTTGCGCGCGTTGAGCGCCGGGATCATGCCGTCGAACTCCTGTTGCACCAGCGTGCACTGCGCCTTCATGTCGGCGCACAGGGCGTTGGCGATGTCGATGTCGAAGCCCTTGATCTGGCCGTCGGGGCCGATCTCGGAGAACGGCGGGTAGGCCCCCTCCACGGCGATGCGCACCTTCTTCCAGTCGGGTGCCTGCGCGTGGGCGGAAGCGGCCGCGGCGAGCAGCAGGGCAAGCATGAAGAGAGGGCGTCGAAGCATGGCGGACTCGGGAGACGGCGAACGGGGCGAGATTACCTCAGCGGCCGCCGAGCAATCCCCTGCGGCGCCCGCGGGCGCGGCTTTCAGGCGTCAGGCGAGCCGGATTCGTCAAGAAGGTGACGCATCCAGTGAAGTCCTACTTGCCGAGCGGTCCCGTGGCCGTGACGAGCCGCAGCAGCGTGATCTCCGACGGCGACCCGAGCCGGATCGGCGGGCCCCAGTAGCCGGTGCCGCGACTGATGTAGACCAGCATGTCGTTGACGCGATGCAGGCCGGCGCTGAACGGCTGCTGCAGGCGCACGAAGAAGTTCCAGGGAATGAACTGCCCGCCGTGCGTGTGCCCTGAGATCTGCAGGTCGAAGCCCGCGGCCTCGGCGGCCGCCGCGCTCCGCGGCTGGTGCGCCAGCAGCACCTTGACGGCGGCGCGCGGCGCGCCGGTGATGGCCAGCGCGACGTCGGTGCGGTGGCTGGTGTCGTAGCTGGCGGCCGAGAAATCGGTGACGCCGGCCAGCACGATGGGCGCGTGATGGTGCAGCAGGATCACGTGCCCGTTGAGCAGCACGCGCACGCCCAGCGTGGGCAGGTACTTCAGCCACGGGTGCACGCCCGAGTAGTACTCGTGGTTGCCGGTGACGAAGAAGGTGT
>JACMOG010000616.1 GCA_014378125.1 Vitreoscilla sp.
CCACGAAAGACAAAGACGAGGAGGAGGCCGCGGCCGCCGGCGCGCCCCGCCGCTGGCTGGCAGCTGAAGCACGGCCCGTTCGCGCGCCGGGCGCTGCCGCCGCTGTCGCAGCGCGGCTGGACGATGCTGGTGCAGGGCGCCGACCTGCACGTGCAGGCCGCGCACGAGCTGCTGCAGCGCTTCCGCTGGGTGCCCGACGCGCGCGTCGACGGCCTGGTGATCTCGTACGCCAGCCCCGGCGGCGGCGTCGGCGCGCACATCGATTCGTACGACGTGTTCCTGCTGCAGGTGCACGGCCATCGCCGCTGGCGCGTGGGGCCGGTCGACGATCCGTCGTTCATCGAGGGGATGCCGGTGCGCATCCTCGAGCAATTCCAGCCCTCCGAGGAGTGGGTGCTGGGGCCGGGCGACATGCTCTACGTGCCGCCGGGCTGGGGCCACGACGGCGTGGCCGAGGGCGAGTGCATGACCTGCTCGATCGGCTTTCGCGCGCCCATGGGCACCGAGCTGGCGCGCGAGCTGCTGCAGCGCGTGCTGGACGACGTCGAGGCCGATCCGGACGAGCCGCATTTCCGCGACCCGGCGCGCAGCGCCACCGAGACCCCCGCGCGCATGCCCGAGGCGCTCGACGCATTCGCGCGCAAGGCCGTCGATCGCCTGCTGCGCGACCCGTCGCAACTGGCGCGCGCCCTGGGCGAGGTGATGACCGAGCCGAAGCCGCAGGTGTGGTTCGAGACGGGCCTCGAGCGCGGCCTGGACGCCGGCTTGCGGCTCGATCGACGCACGCGCATGATGTACGACGAGCGACACGTCTTCATCAACGGCGAGTCGTTCAACGCGGCCGGCCGCGATGCGCGCCTGATGCGCGACCTGGCCGACGCACGCAGACTCACCGCGCAGCAATGCCAGCGGCTCTCGGCCGATGCGCAAGGCGTGGTGGCCGATTGGGTTGCACAGGGATGGGCGCATGACGATTGATGATCCGGCCGGTCGTCCGCAGGCGATGGACGACGTCACGGGGTTACCTCGGGCGAGGGCCGCCGGCGGTGGCCAGGGCTTCGAGGGGACGGTCGATTTCGCGCAGGCGTTGCGCGCCGCGATGGCGCGCGCGAGCACCGGGCAGACGCGCCGCATCTGCTGGTGCGACGAGGACTTCGTGGCGTGGCCCATCGGCGAGGCGGAGTGGCTTTCGCAGCTCACGCACTGGGCCCGCATCGGCGGCCGCGAACTGGTGATGATCGCGCGCGACTACACATTGCTCGAACGCCGCCATCCGCGCTTCGTGATGTGGCGCCGCGACTGGGCGCACGTCATCCAGTGCCTCGTGCCCGAGGAGACGCGCATCGAGGCCTTGCCCACCTTGTGGATCGACAGCGACGACCAGGCCTTGCGCGTGTTCGACCGTGAACATCTGCGTGGCCGCATCGGCTTCGACCGCGTTGATCGCCAACGAGCGCGCGAGGACTTTGATGCGATTTCGCAACGTGCCAGCCCGGGTTTTGCAGCGGTGACACTGGGACTGTGAAAAGGTTCCGTATGGTTGGGTATAATGGCGGGCTAGGCACAGGAAATGCTCGAGCTTGGCCTGCTGTCTTTTGCTCGGATACCCGCCGTGAGGGCGAGTATCTGAATTACCGGTAATGGTTCGAACCCAAAATTTTTCTTCGAGGAAATTCATGAACAAGTCGCTCCTGTTGGCCTCCCTGGTCGCCGTCGCTGCCCTGGCTGCTTGCAGCAAGACCGATACCGCCGCCACGCCGGCTGCGGACGCATCTTCGGCTGCCACCTCCGCTACCGTCGCCGCTTCGGCTGCTGACACGTCGGCTTCCGCCGCCACCGCTTCGGCCTCGGCCGCTGCTGACGCCGCTTCGTCGGCTGCCACCGGCGCCATGGCCGCTGCCTCGTCGGCCGCCACCGCTGCGATGACCGCCGCTCCGGCCGCCAGCAAGTAATTTTCGAGCATGCGCCCTCACGGGTGCATCGCTTTGGAATTGGAGAGCCGCCCTCGGGCGGCTTTTTTGCGTCTGGACGCCGAAGTGGCGTTGAACGCGG
>JACMOG010000617.1 GCA_014378125.1 Vitreoscilla sp.
CGGGCCATTGCACGAACGTGTTGAGCAGCGGGTCGCCGCCGATCCAGTTCGTCCAGCCGAGCGTGGAGTTCGCGGGCACCGCGTACACCTCCACCTCGTGGCCTTGCGCCTTCAACGGCTGCGCCGCGGCGTCGGCGCCCGCGCGGTCGTAGTAGCCGCGATAGCCCACGCAGCCCACGATGGGAAAGCACCAGGGGGCGAGCTGGAGCGCCAGCTCCGGCGCCGCCACCACGTTCCACACCGCGGCGCTGCGCTTGAGGTCGGCGTACGAGCGGTAGCTGCCGTTGTCGGGCTCGTGCAGCTCGGTCACCGCGAACTCGCGCATGCGCTGCGTGAGCCCGAGGCGCTTGCGCAGCGCCTCGGGCGTGGCCGGGTCGGCGATCGCGTCCTTCACCGGCCGCGCCGCGGCCAGCAGGCGGAGGTGTCCGCTGGCCGACTGGCCCAGGTAGCCGATGGACGAGCAGCCCGACGTGACGCACAGCGTGGCGAGCAGCACCGCCACCAGCCCGCCCAGGCTCAGCGCGCTGGCCAGGCCCCAACGCGCGGCGCGACGCCTCGGCCAGAAGTTCATCAGGTAGCCCCCCGCATGCGGCCTGCGGTGCGAGCGCCTGCTGGCCTCCGGACGGTGCTCATGCCGCGCGCTCGACCTCGACCAGGCAGTCGTAGAACGACGGCGCGCGGCCCATGTCGGTGAGGCGCTGGTGCGTGAGCTCGTTGACGTTGGTGCCGTCCAGGCCGTACTTGCGCCACCACACGCCCAGCCCGTGCACGACCCCGGCGCGGGCGCGCGGGCTCACGCGGGCGACGCAGCGGTAGTCGCCGCGGTCGTTGAACACGCGCACCTCGTCGCCATCGGCGATGCCGCGCGACGCGGCGTCGGAAGGCTCGATCTCCAGCACCGGCTCCTGCTCGATGGCGCGCAGGCTCTTCACGTTGACGAACGTGGAGTTGAGGAAGTTGCGCGCCGGCGGCGAGATCATGGCCAGCGGGAAGCGGCGCGCCAGCTCGGGCGCGCTGCGCGCGCTTTCGTAGGGCGGCAGGTAGTCGGGCAGGCCGATGCCCGGGACGTCGCACTGCACGCGGCCGCTGGGCGTGGGAAAGCCCCCCTCGGCGAACGGCGCCTCGGGCAGCGGCAGCTGGAACCACCCCACCGAACGCAGCTTGTCGAACTCAACGGGGGCGGCCACGGCCTGGCGTGCCAGCGCCAGGTCGTCGTCGCCGAAGCACGGCTCGTCGAAGCCCATGCGCTGCGCCAGGGCGCGGAAGATGGCCGCGTTGGAGCGCGACTCGCCGCGCGGCGTGAGCGCGGGCTCGTTGATCACCAGCGTCGTGTGGCCATAGCTGGCGTGCACGTCCCAGTGCTCGAGCTGCGTGGTGGCGGGCAGCACGTAGTCGGCGTGGTCGGCGGTGTCGGTGAGGAAGTGCTCCAGCACGACGGTGAACAGGTCGTCGCGGCAGAAGCCCGCGACCACGCGGCGCGAATCGGGCGCCACGGCCACCGGGTTGCTGTTGTAGACCAGCAGCGCCTCGATCCTCGGCCCGAAAGTACGCCCATCGGGCAGCGCCTCGCCCGCCTGGCGCAGCAGGTCGTCGCCGATGGTGCTCATGTTGACGGTGCGCGGGGTGCGGCCGGCCAGCAGCTCGGGATGGCCCAGCGTCTGGTTGCGGAACGGCGCGAACCAGCCGCCCGACGACAGCAGCATGCCGCCGGCACGATGGCGCCAGGCGCCCGTGAGGCAGGGCAGCAGCGCGATCAGCCGCGTGGCGTTGCCGCCGCCGCGCACGCGCTGCATGCCGTAGTTCAGGCGGATGGCGGCCGGCCGCGTGGTGCCGTACAGGCGCGCGAACTCGCGGATCTGCGCGGGCGCGAGGCCGCATTCCGGCGCGGCGCGCTCGGGCGTCCACGCGAGCGCGCGCTCGCGCAGTCCGGCCCAGCCGTCGACGTGGCGCTCGATATAGTCGGCGTCCAGCCAGTCGTTGACGATCAGCTCGTGCATGACCGCGAGCGCCAGCGCGCCATCGCTGCCGGGCGTGAGCGCGAGGTGGTGGTGGCACTTCTCGGCCGTCTCGGTGCGGCGCGGGTCGATGCACACCAGCGTGGCGCCGGCGCGCTTCGCGGCGAGCGCCAGCGGCCAGAAGTGCAGGTTGGAGGCGATGGAGTTGCTGCCCCAGATGACGATGAGCTGGCTTTCGGCGAAGTGCTCCACGTGCATGCCCACCTTGGCGCCATAGGTGGCGGCCAGCGCGTCGCCCCCGGCGTTGGAGCAGATGGTGCGGTCGAGCCGCGACGCGCCGAGCTTGTTGAAGAAGCGCGCGGCCATGCCCTCGCCCTGCACCATGCCCATCGTGCCCGCATAGCTGTAGGGCAGGATAGCCTCGGGGGCGCGCGCCGCGATCTCGCCCAGGCGGGCGGCGATGTCCGTCAGCGCCTCGTCCCACGAGACCGGCACGAACTCGCCGCGGCCCTTGGGCCCGACGCGCTTCAACGGCCGCAGCACGCGCTCGGCATGCTCGGTGCGCTCGGCATAGCGCGACACCTTGGTGCACAGCGCGCCGTTGGTGGTGGGATGGTCGGGGTCGCCCTGCAGCCTGATGACCTTGTCGCCCTGGACGGTGACGCGCATGGCACAGGTGTCCGGGCAGTCGTGCGGGCAGGCCGCCTGGACGGTGCGGGGGGCGTCGGTGGTGGGGGTTTCGACAAGGATTTCGACCATTCCGAAATGATGTCACAACGCGGCCGTCGAGCGCCACGATAGGCATAAGATTGCCCGAATCCCTGCCTTGCAAGCCATCGACCATGAACGTCATCGAATCCCTGCTGGCCGACGCGGCCGCCATCAGCGCGCTCCGACGAGAGATCCACGCGCATCCGGAGCTGTGCTTCCAGGAACAACGCACCAGCGACCTGGTAGCCGCCAAGCTCACCGAATGGGGCATTCCCATCCGGCGCGGGCTGGGCAAGACCAGCGTCGTGGGCATCGTCGAGGGCCGCCTCGGCACCGCCGGCGGCGCCATCGGGCTGCGCGCCGACATGGACGCGCTGCCCATGTCCGAGTCCAACACTTTCGGGCACGCCAGCCGCAACGCCGGCCGCATGCACGCCTGCGGCCATGACGGCCACACGGCGATGCTGCTGGCCGCGGCGCAGCACCTGAGCAAGCAGCGCGATTTCGACGGCATCGTGTACCTGCTGTTCCAGCCCGCGGAGGAAGGCGGGGGCGGCGCGCGCGAGATGATCAAGGACGGCCTGTTCACCGAGTTCCCCATGGACGCGGTGTTCGGCATGCACAACTGGCCGGGCATCCCGGTGGGCCAGCTGGCCGTGTGCCCCGGCCCGTGCATGGCCTCGAGCAACGAGTTCTTCATCACGATCAAGGGCCGCGGGTCGCACGCCGCGCTGCCGCACCTGTCCATCGACCCGGTGCCCATCGCGTGCCAGATGGTGCAGGCGTTCCAGACCATCATCACGCGCAACAAGAAGCCTACCGACACGGGCGTCATCTCGGTCACCACCATCCACGCCGGCGAGGCCGCCAACGTGGTGCCCGACTCCTGCGTCATCGAAGGCACCGTGCGCACGTTCACGCTGCCGGTGCTCGACCTGATCGAGCAACGCATGCGCGAGATCGCCCAGCACACGGCCGCCGCCTTCGGCGCCACGGTGGAGTTCCGCTTCCACCGCAACTACCCGCCCACCGTCAACCACGACGCCGAGGCCGCCTTCGTGGCCGACGTCATGCGCGACACCGTCGGTGCCGAGAACACGCTGGCCTTCGAGCCGTCGATGACCGCCGAGGACTTCAGCTATTTCCTGCTCGAGAAGCCGGGCGCCTACTTCGTCATCGGCCATGGCGACGGCAGCGACGGCGTTGACGACGACGGCGAGGCCGCCGCCAACCGCCACAACCTCGGGCCGTGCACTTTGCACAACCCGCACTACGACTTCAACGACGACCTGATCCCGCTGGGCGGCACGCTGTGGATCCGGCTGGTCGACAAGTGGTTCAGCAGACCTCGTTGAATGAATGCATGGATCACTTCGCCCACACCTACGCCGAGGCACGCGCCAAGTTCCTTGCCGCCGCCACCGGCGCGCGCGTGGAGTCGCATCCGGAGCCGTTGCGCGGACTCGAGCTCGAACCGCTGGCCATGGACGTGGCGCGCGTGGGCGCCGACGACGCCGACGCGCTGCTGGTCATCTCCAGCGGTTGCCACGGCGTCGAGGGCCATTGCGGCTCGGGCGCGCAAGTGGCGCTGCTGCGTGACGAGGCCTTCCGGGCCAAGGCGCGCCACGCCGGCGTGGCCCTGCTGTTCATCCACGCGCTCAACCCGTGGGGCTTCTCGTTCGGCCGCCGCGTCACGCACGAGGGCGTCGACCTCAACCGCAACTTCGTCGACTTCCGCCGTCCGCTGCCGGGCAACCCCGGCTACGACCAACTGGCCGCCGTGCTGCTGCCCGAACAATGGCCGCCGCACGCGGGCAACGAGCGCCAGCTGATGGCCTACGCCGCCTCGTACGGCATGGCGGCGCTGCAGGCGGCCATCTCCGGCGGCCAGTATCGCCATCCGGACGGCCTCTTCTACGGTGGCACCTCGCCCACCTGGGGCCAGCAGGCGCTGCGCCTGGTGCTGCGCCAGCACGGCTCCAGGTGCCGCCAGCTCGGCTGGATCGACCTGCACAGCGGACTGGGCGAGAGCGGCCGCGGCGAGCGCATCTTCGCGTGCCGCGACGACGACTCGGCCAGGCACCGCGCCAAGGCCTGGTGGGGCAACCGCATCACGTTCACCGGGGACGGGTCGTCCACCTCGTCCGACCTCCACGGCAACCTGTGGCACGCCGCCTACGACGAATGCCCGCAGGCGGCCTACGCCGGCATCACGCTGGAGTTCGGCACGCAGCCGCCCGAGACGGTGCTGGCCGCGCTGCGCCAGGACCACTGGGTGGCGCGCCGGCGCAACCGGCACGACGAGCATGCCGAGCCCGCCCGCGCCGCGATGCGCCAGGCGTTCTTCACCGACACGCCGGAGTGGAAGAAGGCGGTGCTCGTGCAGTCGCGCGAGGCCGCGGCCCAGGCGCTCGACGGCATGGCGTCCTGGCGGCAATGACGATCATGTCCTGAATCGTCCGCAATCGGTCCCGCGGCGGGGCTGCGAGAATGGCCGTCCGGCCGCAAGATCCGGACATCCACTCACAGGAGAACGCCATGCAGACCGCCCTGCTTCTGATCGATGTCCAGGAATCCTTCCCGCAACGCCCGTACTGGTCTCAAACCGGCGCCGACGTCTTCCTGACGCACGTCAACCGCCTGGTGGATGGCGCGCAGGCGCGCGGCATCCCCATCGTTCGCGTGTTCCACACCGACGGCCCGCAAACCCCAGGCAATCCGTTCGCGCACGGCAGCCCGTTCATCCGCCCGCTGACCGGCCTGGCGCCGTTCGAGGCCGCGCTCACCGTGGAGAAGCACCGCCACAGCGCGCTGGTGGGCACGCCGCTGCAGAACTGGCTGGTGGCCAACGGCATCCGTCGCGTGATCGTGGCCGGCATCCGCACCGAGCAGTGCTGCGAGACCACCACGCGCCACGCCAGCGACGAGGGGTGGGAGGTCGACTTCGTGGGCGACGCCACGCTCACCTTCGACATGACCACGCCCGCGGGCCGCACGCTGTCCGCATCCGAGATCCGCGAGCGCACGGAGACCGTGCTCGTCGATCGCTTCGCCGCGCTGGCGACCGTGGACGAGGCGCTGGCGCGCGCCCGCTGAGAGGCGGCCCGCCATGATCGACGTCGTGTTCCTGGTGCTGCCCGAGACGCTGTTGCTCGACCTGGTGGGCCCGGCCGAGGCCTTTCGCCTGGCCAACCAGCAGCTCGTCGGCCGCGGCCGGCCGCCCGCGTTCGCGCTGCGCTACATCAGCGCCACGCCCGAGGTACAGACGTCGATCGGCCTTCAACTGGCCGGCCTCGAGCCGCTGCCGGCCGCGCTAACCCCCGGCGCCTGGGTGGTGCTGCTCGGCAGGCCGGGCCTCAAGGAGACGCTGCCGACGCTGCAGCGCAACGGGTGGATGGGGGCGCGGCACTGGCTCACCACGGTGGTGGCACCCGCGCTCGCGACCGACTCACCGCCCGGTCATCCTGCGCGCTGTCGCAGGATCCACGAGCGTGACAGCGCCCATCGCCTGCTGACGGTGTGCGTGGGCACCCTCCTCGCAGCCGACGCCGGCCTGCTGGGCCGTCGCCAGGTCACCACGCATCACGAGCACCTGGAGACGCTGGCCAGGCTCGCGCCCGACGCGCAGGTGTGCGCCAACCGCGTGTTCGTGGTCGACGGGCCGGTGTGGTCGAGCGCGGGCATCACCGCCGGCATCGACCTGGCGCTGCACTGCATCGGCGACGTCTGCGGCGACGCGGTGGCGGCCGCCGTGGCCGAGACCATGGTGGTGTTCCAGCGCCGCGGCGCCGACGACCCGCAGCGCTCGCCGCTGCTCGATGGCCGCAACCACCTGCATCCGGCGGTGCACCGCGTGCAGAACGCGGTCTGCGAGCGTCCGGGCCACGAGTGGGACGTGCCGGCGCTGGCCGCGGTGGCGCACGTGACGCCGCGCCACCTGGCGCGCCTGTTCAAGGATCACGCGGGCGTGTCGCCGCGCGATTACGTGGAGCGCATCCGCAGCGGCCTGGCCGAGCAGGCGCTCGCGCGGGGCCTGCCCATCTCGCGGGCGATCGAGCTGGCGGGCTTCGGCACCGATCGCCAATGGCGACGCGCCCGGGCACGCACGCGGGCGGAACGCGCTTCCTAGCCGAGCGCGTCGACGACCGCATCGCCGATGGCCAGCGCCGCGGTCAGGCCGGGCGATTCGATGCCGAAGAGGTTGACCAGGCCACGTACGCCATGCTCGGCGGGACCACTCAACAGGAAGTCGACGATCGGCACCCCGGCGACCTCGATCTTCGGGCGCACGCCGCTGTAGGCCGGCGCCAGCGACCCGTCGCGAAGACCGGGCCAATAACGCGGGATCGCGGCGTAGAACGACTCGCCGCGCCGCGCATCCACCGCGTAGTCGATGGCCTCGGGCCGGTGAGCCGACAACCACTCGGTGTCCGGCCCGAAGCGGGCGCGACCGGCCATGTCCAGCGTCAGATGCACCCC
>JACMOG010000618.1 GCA_014378125.1 Vitreoscilla sp.
CAGGTGTTGCGGCACGCCGGGGGCCACGGCCAGCCACAACGTGGTGCGTAGCGACATCCAGAACCAGCTGTCCTTCATCGCGTACGTGAACATGGGCCGCCCGACGGACTGCCTCGGGCGCAGGCCGCCCGTGGGCTCCCACGACTGGAACGCGAGGTACAGCGAGAAGCACAGCGGGAACACGCCGAACACGAAGAACAGGATCAGGAACGGGCTGATGAAGACGTAGGGCGCCCAGCGCGGCGACAGTCGGAAGAGATCGGGAAGTCGCATGGTCAGCGGCGGGCGCGCAGTTCGAGCAGGCGCGCGGCGTCGGACAGCGCCTGGCCGATGTCCTTGCCGTCGTCGAGCACGTAGTCGAGCTCCGCGTTGACGGCGTCCTCGGCGAAGTTGGTCTGCTTGTGGACCGCGGTGGCGGTGATGTGGCGCGCGGCATCGCGCCAGATCAGGCGGGCGCGCTCGCCGCCCAGGAACGCCTGCGGTTCGTCCATGACCGGGTCGTCCTGAGCGGACAGAAGCGCCGGGAACGAGTCCTGCGTCTTCAGCGCGGCGATCTGGCGCGCCGGGTCGAGTGTCATCAACTGGATCAGCTCCCAGGCCAGCGCCTTCTTGTCAGGATCGGAATCGCGCGGGATCGCGTAATACGTGCCGCCGTAGGACACGAACGCGCCCTCGGGCAGCTGCGCGGCGCGCCACAGGCCCTTGGTGCCGGGCGCCACCCAGTTCGCCAGCTGCCCAACCATCCACGAGCCGCCCAGCTCGGTGGCCGTGAGGCCGCGTCGAAAGGCCTCGGCCCATTCGTTGCTCCACGTGTCGAGGCGGCCCTCGAGGTTGCTGCGGCGCACGCGCAGCGCGAGCTCGAAGGCGCGATGGAAGCGCGGCGTGTCGACCAGCACGTTGGAGTCGCTGTCGAAGTAGATGCCCTGGCCCTTCTTCAGGCCGCTGCGGATCATCAGGTCCTTCAGCGTCTTCACGTTGCCGATGAGATTGGCGCCGGTGGCCTTCTTGCTCTTCACGCCGGCGTCGACGTAGGCGTCCCACGACGCCAGCAGGTCGGACTCGTGCAGGCCCGCGCGCTCGATCAGGTCCGCGCGATAGAGCAGCGTGCCGGGCCCGATGTCGGTAGGCGCGGCCACCATCTGGCCCTTGCGATTGATGGCCTGGTCCACCGCGTAGCCCACGTAGCGGTCGCGGAAACGGCCGATGTCGTAGCGCGGCTGCAGCAGGTCGGACAGGCCGCCGCCCATGGAAAACTTGCCCACGAACGACGCCTCGAGCGCCATCACGTCGGGCAGGTAGACGCCGGTGGACAGCGCCGTGGTCATCGCGGTGTGGTGGTCCTGGTACTGGTGCGTCACCACGTTCAGCGCGACGTCGGGATGGCGCAGTGCCCATGCCGGCTCGGCGTCCTTCAAGATCTGGTCGACCAGCGGATAGGCGGCCACCGTGAGCGTGGTGACGGGCTTGGCGCGCACGGCGGGCGCCACCGCGGCGGCCACGCCGGCAACCAGCATCGCGCGGCGCGTGGGCGACGTCAGCACGCCGCGCATGAAGTCGGGGCGGGAGCTCATCGGGCTCCGGCGCGATGCCGCGTGGGCACGGAGTCCCGGGCGCGCGGCGCAAGCGTCGTCAGCATGGTTGTCTCGGATGTTCTTGTCGGGAAGCGTCAGGGCGCGTTCGTTCTTGAAAGCGCTTTCAGTATTGTTCAACGGAGCGCTGTCCGG
The DNA here is from genome assembly GCA_014378125.1 of Vitreoscilla sp. The sequence goes on from JACMOG010000618.1 coordinate 1,725, forward strand.
TGGCTACAGCGTAAACCCGAGCTTGGAAGGCGTGCGTGCAGTGGGGCGCCGGGGCAAGGTGGGCACTACGCCGGCGCGGCATCTTGCAAGCGCTTTCATGATAACCGCTCGGCTAAGCTTCTTGCTCTGCCGCGATTCCGCTGTCGCGCGGTTGCTTTCCTGCCTGCGTGGAGACTTCTGGCGGCGACCTCGCGGCTTCCGGTCGAGACCTCGCGGTTTCTGGTCGAGACCTCGCGGCCAGTGACGGCGAGATCAACGAAGCCCCCGAGGTCAGCGCAGTCAACGACGTCAGCGACACTCGCGAGATAAGCATCAACGCCCGCGCCTGCGCGCGGACGAATGCCCGTGGCTCAGCGCAGCACGCGCCGGGTCGATTCGCGCGCCACCAGCTCGGGCTTCGGCAGGTCGACCGACGGCTCCATGCCCTTGAGCATGGACAGCATCGCCGCGGCCGCCTCGGAGCCGATCTCGTAGACCGACTGGCGGATGGTGGTGAGCGGCGGCACGGAGAACTTGGCGGGGGCCAGGTCGTCGAAGCCCACCAGCGACACGTCGTCGGGCACGCGCACGTTGCGGCGGTACAGGCCCAGCGCGGCGCCGATGGCCGTCTGGTCGTTGGCCGCGAAGATGGCGCTGAACGCCAGTCCGCTCTCCAGCAAGCGGTTGACGGCCAGCAGGCCGCCCGCCTCGGTGAAGTCGCCCTTGAGCACCAGCGCCGGGTCGAACGCGATGCCGGCACGTTCCAGCGCGGCACGGTAGCCGGCCTCGCGATCGAGCGCATCCTTGTGCAACGGGTCGCCGGCGATGAACGCGATGCGGCGATGGCCGCACTCGATCAGGTGCTGCGTGGCCAGCAGGCCGCCCGTGTGGTTGTCGAAGTCGATGGAGAAGATGCGGTCGGTGTGCAGCTCGCGCCCCACCACCACCATCGGCACCTGGTGCGCGTACGTCTCGAGCGACTCGTTGGACATGCGCCCGGCCAGCACGATGAGGCCGTCGACGCGGCGCGACATCAACGCGTCCATGGCCTTGTGCTCCTCGGCCTCGTGCCAGTGGCCGCTGACGAAGATGGGGATGTAGCCGGCCACCTCGAGGCGATCCTCGATGCCGCGCAAGGCCTCGCCGTAGAACGGGCTGTTGATGGTCTGGGTGAGCACGCCCACGCTCAGCGTGCGGCCGCCCGCCAGCCCGCGTGCCACCGGGTTGGGCCGGAAGCCCAGCGTGCGGATGGCCTCGTCGATGGCCGCGCGCTTGTCGGGGCTCACCGTGGCGGTGCCGTTGAGAATGCGCGAGACGGTGCTGGGCGAGACTCCGGCCGCCTTGGCCACCATCCCGAGCGTCACCGAACCCGTGCCGGAAGGCGAGGAGGCGGTGGCAGGCGAGCGTTTGCGGCGTGCGGGAGGCTGGGTCATCGGCGATGTGGCGGGCTGGGGGCGATCCCCGGAGTGTAGGCGTGGCAGCGCTTGCGCGCATCCCACGCCCGGGCGTCCGCCTCAGAGCACTGTTCTGCTCGCCATCGCCTCGAGCTCGCCCGGCGCCAGCACGCGCAGCGAGGGCTCGCCGTCGTGCGTGGCCAGGCCGTGCATCTCGATGGACTTCTGCATGCGCATGATGCGCGTGAGGAAGGTCATGATCTCGGGCGTGATCACCTGGCCGGGCACCAGCACCGGAATGCCCGGCGGGTACGGCGTGATCTGGTCGCAGCACACGCGGCCGTCCAGCGCGGCGTTGGGCTGGCCCTGGTCGTCCAGCAGCGGGATGCGCTCGCCGTACTCGTAGAACGCGTCGCGCGGCAGGCAGGCCAGGCGCGAGAAGCGCGGCAGCTCGGGCATGCGCGCGCTGGCGCGTTCGGGACGGCGCTCCTTCGACAGGCGCAGTAGTGCGTCGAACAGGCGCGACACCTTGGAGCGCGTGGTGCCCACCGTGAGCAGCAGCGTGAGCGTGTTGTGCGTGCTCTTCTCCACCTGGATGTTGAAGCGTTCGAACAGCTCCTCCCGCAACTCGTCCGACGAGAAGCCCGAGGCCGTGATGTCGATGGTGATCTTCGTCGGGTCGAGGCGGATGCCGTCGTTGGCCAATTCCTCGGGCAGCAGGTCGGCCAGGTCCAGCGCGCGGAACACGCCGGTGGCGTTGATCTTGTCGCGCAGCTCCTGCGCGTACTTCAGCGAGCGATCGAGCAGCCGGTAGCCTTCCATGACCGCCTGCTTGCGCGCCACGTCGAGGCTCGCGATCAGGTTGTACTGCGGGCTGGTGGACGCGTGCATGTTGAAGTTCTCGCGGAACAGGTGCTCGTCGAACAGCGGGTCGTTGACGTGGATCATGCTGGCCTGCGAGAAGGCCGACAGCACCTTGTGCGTGCTCTGCGTGCAGTAGTCGGCGCCGCTCTCCAGCGCGGTGGGACGCAGCGCCGGATGGAAGCGCGCGTGGCCGTACCAGGCCTCGTCCACGATCACCTTGATGCCGGCGGCGTGCGCCGCCTCGATGATGGGCTTCAACTCGTAGCGCAGCCCGTCGTAGGTGCACGACGTGAGGATCAGCACGCGGGCGTCGGGGTGCGCGGCGATGGCGGCCAGCACCGTTGCGCGCGGCACCGGGCCGAACAGCCCGTACTTGCGGTTGACCGACGAGTCGAGGTAGATCGGCTGGGCGCCCGACAGGATCACGCCGTGGTGGACCGACTTGTGGCAGTTGCGGTCGAGCAGCATCTTGTCGCCCGGCGCCAGCAGCGTCTGGAAGATCACCTTGTTGGCGGTGGACGTGCCGTTGGTGGCGAAATACGTCTTGCGCGCGCCGAAGGCCTGCGCGGCCAGGCGCTGGGCCTGCACGATCACGCCGGTGGGGTGCAGCAGCGAGTCGAGCATCTCCACCGACACCGACAGATCGGCGCGCAGCAGGTTCTCGCCGGCGAAGTCGTAGAAGTCGCCCACCCACGGGCTGCCCTTGAACGAGTCGCCGCCGCCGTGGCCCGGCGTGTGCCAGCTGTCCTTGGCCATGCGCACGTAGTTCTTCAGCTCGTCGTAGAACGGCGTGGCCGACTTCTCGGCGATCTCTGCGGCCAGGATGCGGGCCCAGCCGTTGTAGTCGCGCTCGCCGCGGTAGAAGTAGCCGTGCACCACGTTGCTGGCCAGGCTCTCCAGCAGGAGCTTGTTCTCGTCGTCCTCCAGCGTCACGTACAGCGACAGCTCGGGACGCAGCGCGATGATCTCCTGCGCCATCGCGGCGACGTCCTCGTGGCGGCCCGGGGCCTGGTCGCCATGGTCGATGAGGACGATCTGCACGTCGCCGTCGGCCTGCACGGCAGCAATGGCGGCGGCGGCGTCGGGGGCGGGCACGGCCAGCAGGTCGAAGGGATTGTCCAGCGTCCGGGCGGCCGCGTTGATGCCCGCGACGACCTCGTCGCGCCAGCCAGGGTCGGCGCTCACAACCAGGACGTGGCTCATCGGTTTGGTCGTCTTGTTCTCGTGCATCCGTGATCTCTTTGGCGGGGGTTCAGCAAGCCCGCCATCGTAGAACACAACACGAAGTGGAAAATTCTGGCAAAATGCGAGTTGACGCTGCGAATGCACTTCGAGAACGTCCTCCTGTCATAGGGAAGACATCCAGAAAGCGCGCTCGTCTCCGCTCATCCCCTCTGACCTTCTCAAGCCGGTCTGCTGCAAATCACTGATTCAACAAGGGTTATCCCTGACTGGATCGCACAGTGACAAGCACTCGGAAACGGTTGTGGTCGGCGGCGATGCCGTCGCTACCAGACGTTTCCTGGGCAACAACCCTCCGCTGGCCATCCTGGCCCCACGCGGTGGCAGCCCCGTTAATTTCCTTACGCGACCTTATTGGTGCTGCCAAGCTCAATGACCTGGCAGGCAGCGCCGTGGCGCCCCCCTCCGTGCATCGGGAACAACCCGTAGCGCGTGGGTAACGCCGTGCTTGAAAGCTACTCATGAGTTTCGAACCCCAATCCCCGCTCGGCAACGAAGACCAACAAGACGCCGTGCAACCCGAGGCCCAGGCCACCGGTTTCGCCTCCCTGGGCCTCGCGCCCGAAATCCTGCGCTCCGTCACGGAAGCCGGCTACACCGAGCCGACCGACGTGCAACTGCAGGCCATCCCCGCCGCCATCTCCGGCGTCGACCTGCTGGTGTCCTCGCGCACTGGCAGCGGCAAGACCGCGGCCTTCGTGCTGCCGGCCCTGCAACGCGTGATCGAAGCGCGTCGCGATCCGGCCAAGAAGCCCGTGCGCGGCCAGCCCACCGGCCCGCGCGTGCTCGTGCTCGCCCCCACCAGTGAACTGGCCATGCAGGTCAGCAAGGCGTGCTCCGTGTACGGCCGCAACGTGCAGGGCCTGAAGGTCGCCACCATCGTCGGCGGCGTGCCCTACGCGGCCCAGCTCAAGGCCCTGCGCGGCCCGCTGGACATCCTCATCGGCACCCCCGGCCGCCTGATCGACCACATGGGCAGCGGCAAGGCCATGATGTCGCAGGTCGAACTGCTGATCCTGGACGAAGCCGATCGCATGCTCGACATGGGCTTCATCGACGACATCCACCTGATCGCCAAGGAACTGTCGGCCGAGCGCCAGACCATGATGTTCTCCGCCACCTTCGACGGCACCGTCGGCGGCCTGGCCAAGGGACTCACGCACGACGCGCAGCGTATCCGCGTCTCGGCAGCCACCGAGCAGCACTCGGGGATCGAGCAACGCCTGCACTGGGCCGACAACCGCTCGCATCGCGACGCGCTGCTCGACCAGCTGCTGACCGACCGCAACATCGAGCAAGCCGTCGTCTTCACCAGCACCCAGCGTGACGCCGACGAACTGGCCGACCGCCTGTCGCAGATCGGCCACTCGGTTGCCGCGCTGCACGGTGGCATGCCCCAAGGCCGCCGCAACCGCGTCCTGGGCGCCCTGCGCATGAAGCAGCTGAAGGTGCTCGTGGCCACCGACGTCGCCGCGCGCGGCATCGACGTGCCCACCATCACGCACGTCATCAACTACGGCCTGCCGATGAAGGCCGAGGACTACGTGCACCGCATCGGCCGCACCGGCCGTGCCGGTCGCTCGGGCCTGGCCATCACCATCGCCGAACGGCGCGACATCCCCATGATCCGCCGCATCGAGCGTTTCACCACGCACAACATCCCGGCCGCGGTGGTTCCGGGTCTCGAACCGCGCCTGGCCGCTCCGGCCGCGCAGCGTCCGGGCACGGGCCGCTTCGAGGAAGAGCGTTCGTTCGGCGGCGGCCATCGTCCGAGCTTCGGCGGCAACCGCGGCGGCTTCAACGGCCCGCGTAGCGGCGGCGACCGTCCGGGTTACGGCCCGCGTCCGAGCTTCGGCGGCGATCGTCCCAACTTTGGCGGCGACCGTGGCCAGGGCGGCGACCGCCCGCAGTTCAACCGCGAAGGCGGCGACAACCGCGGCTTCTCCGGCGAACGTCCGGCGTTCAACGGCCCGCGTGGCGACTACCGTGGCCAGCGCCCGGAAAACCGTGGCCCGGCGCACCCGTTCCAGGGCGGCGCCCCGCGCGAAGGCGGCGATCGTCCGGCGTTCAACCGTCCGCAAGGCGACCGTCCGGCGTTCAACCGCGAAGGCGGCGACCGTCCTTTCGCTCGCCCGCAAGGCGATCGTCCGGCGTTCAACCGCGAAGGTGGCGATCGTCCGGCCTCCGGTGCGAAGCGCGCCGGCCCCGGCGGCCCGGGCCCCGGCCCGCGCGGCCGCACGCCGCGCTGAGCTGACGCGCGCCTCGGCGCGCTGACGTGAACAACGAATGGCCGCCCCGCAACGGGCGGCCATTTTTTCGTCCGCACGCCGTATTCGGAGGGGGTCTGGCATCTCC
>JACMOG010000619.1 GCA_014378125.1 Vitreoscilla sp.
ACCAGCATGCGGCCGTCGAGCTTCAAGGCGGTGGCGCGTTCGCCCCAGTGGGTGGTGGTGGTGCTCATCAATGTCTCCTTCAGAAACCAGGAAGGGCCGGCTTTTGGCCGACCCCTCGTCATGCAGGGCGAGTGGGCCCGGGAACGATCAGAAGCTGACGACCATGGTGGCGCCCAGCAGCGAGTTGTTCTTCTTGTAGGTCAGCGTCTTGGCATCGAGGAACACGGCCTGGCTGGCCAGGTCGAGGCGGTACTCGGCCTTGACGGTGGTGTTGGCGGTCAGCAGGTAGTTGAAGCCCATCGCGATGGCGGCGCGGTTGGCGCCTTTGCAGTCGGCGCCCAGCTGGCAGTTGGGCGAGACGCCGATCCCGTTGCGGGTATCTCCGAAGGTGCCGGAGTTCGCCTCGGTCGCGCCGACCCAGTAGCCGGTGTAGCCCAACAGGCCGCCGCCGTTCTTCTGGTCGTTGATGTAGTCGGCGCGCACCACGGCCTCGAAGCGCGGGTCGAGCTTGTACGCGGCCAGGCCGGACACGCCCCACCATTGCGCGTCGCGCGCGTTGCCGTCGGCGTCCGGCGTGATGGCCGCACCTCGTTGCTTGCCGAAGCCCACCTGGCCTTGCAGCGTGAGGTCGCCACGGATGAAGTACGCATCGGCCTCGATCAGGTGCAGCATCGTGTTCTGGGACGCGCCGCCAAGCACGCCGTTGTTGAAGTTGGCCACCTTGCCTTCGACGCCCGCCAGGCCCCAGCCCGAGAACTCGCCCTTCGAGTAGTCGAGGCGGTAGGCCAGCACCGGCGCGAACTGCTTGGGCCGGTTCAGCGACGAGTTGAAGTTGGCGATGACCGCCTTCACGTCGTACTTGCCGCGGATGATCTCCATGCCCGCGCCGGTGTACGTGGTGGGCTCGGTGAAGTCGAGCAGCAGGCCGCGCGTGACCAGCTTGGTGGTGGTGGGCTGGATGTACTCGTAGCCCGACCAGTCGGGGATCTGCCCGGCGATCAGGCGCGTCTGCAGGTCGCCCAGCGGGATCGAGAACGAGGCCTCGTGCACGATGGAGTGGCTGCTCGGGTCGGCCACGCTGCCGGCGCCGCGTTGCGGCATCAGCGTGAGGCGCCACTTGGTGCCGCCCTCGAGTTCCTTCTGGAAGTCGAGCTGCACGGTGCCGAAGTACGAGTTGTCGTAGTTGTAGCCGTCCTTGGACACCGGGCTGAGGAACTGGAAGCCCGCGCGGTTCTGGTTCTTGTTCCAGATGTAGGTGGGGTCCATGTAGCCGCTGACCTTCAGGTTCTTGTAGCCGTGCGACTCCTGCGCGTCTTCCAGGGCCTCCGACTTGACGACCAGCTTGTTGAAGTCGGCGGCCTGTTCGGGCGTCATGCCCCATTGGGCCGGCTGGCCGTCGGCGGGCGCGTCGGGCACGGCGGCGAGCTTCTTCTCCAGGTCGGCGATGCGCGCCTTCAGCGCGGCCAGTTCCTTGAGGACGTCGGCGTTGCTCTGGGCGAACGCAGGGGTGGCGACGCCGAAGGCGAGGGCGATCGCGCAGGCGAGGGCGGTGGGGCGCAAGGTCTTCATCGGGTTCTCCATGGATGTCTTGTTGAGCGGGTCGTGTCTTGCGGGAATCGGGGGGAACGGGTCAGGAATCGTCGCGGGCGGCGGCGCTGATCTCGGCGGCGCGGCGGCGCTCGGCACGCGCCACCCAGATGCTGGCCACGGCCACGCAGAAGGCGACGATGACGATCATCACGGTGGCCACCGCGTTCACGCTGGGGTCGAGCCCCAGGCGTGCCCGCGAGAAGATGACCAGCGGCATGGTGGTGGCGCCCGGGCCGCTCAGGAATGCGGACGACACCACGTCGTCCAGCGACAGGCTGAACGTGAGCAGCCAGGCCGAGATCAGCGACTGCGTGATCATCGGGAACGTGACGAGCCTGAACACCTGCCACGGGCGCGCCCCGAGGTCCATCGCGGCTTCCTCGAGCTGCGGGTTCAGGTCCTGCAGGCGCGCCTGGACGACGACTGCCGCATACGACATGCCGATCATCAGGTGGCCCAGCCAGATGGTGAAGAAGCCGCGCTCCGGAAAGCCGATCACGCGCTGGATGGCCACCATCATCAGCAGCAGCGACAGGCCCTGGATGACCTCGGGCATCACCAGCGGCGCGTTGACCATGCCTGCGAAGAACGTGCGGCCGCGGAAGCGCTTGTACTTGACCAGCGTGAACGCCGCCATCGTGCCCAGGATCACCGAGCCGGTGGCCGAGGTGACGGCGATCTTGAGCGACAGCCACAGGCCGTTGATGATCTCGGTGTCGTCGGCCAGCTTGCGATACCACTCGAGCGAGAAGCCGCCCCAGTGCGACGCCAGCCGCGAGTGGTTGAACGAGAAGATCACCAGCGTGACCATCGGCAGGTAGAGGAACAGGAAGCCCCCCACCAGCCAGGCGCGGCCGGAGCCCTTGGCAAAATTGGTGCCGAACAAAGCGCGGTTCTTCACTTGCGGGCCTCCTGCGCTTCGGACTGGTACTTGTTGAAGATGGCCAGCGGAAAGACGATGAGCAGCACCAGGATGACCGCCACGGCGGACGCCATCGGCGGATCGTTGTTGGAGAAGTTCTCGTCCCAGATGACGCGGCCGATCATCAGCGTGGTGGGACCGCCCAGCAGCTCGGGCGTGACGTACTCGCCCACGCAGGGGATGAACACCAGCATCGAGCCCGCGATGATGCCGGCCTTGGACAGCGGCACCGTGATGCGCCAGAACGCGACCCAGGGCGAGGCGCCGAGGTCGGACGCGGCCTCCAGCAGGCGCAAATCCATCTTCGACAGGTTGGCGTACAGCGGCAGGATCATGAACGGCACGTACGTGTACGTCATGCCGATGATCAGCGAGAACGTGGTGTGCATCAGCTGGCCGGGCGTCTCGATGGCGCCGATCCACAGCAGCACGTGGTCGAGGCGGGTCCACACGATGATGTTCGCGACCCAGCCGCCTTCGTCCAGCAGGCCTTTCCACGCATACACGCGCAGCAGGAACGACGTCCAGAACGGCAGCATCACCAGCATCAGCAGCGTGGGCTGCAGCGACGCCTTGGCGCGCGCCATGAAGTACGAGAACGGATAGCCGATCAGCAGGCAGAAGAAGGTAGTGACGAACGCGTATTTCACGCTCACCCAGTACGAGTGCCAGTACAGGTTGTCGTCCAGCAGGCGCGCGTAGTTCGAGTACTTCATCGTCAGCTTGACCGCGCCGTCGGCGATGCTGGTGATGTCCTCGACGCGGATCACGCCCATCTCGGAGATGGAGTAGTTGGCGACGATCAGGAACGGCGCGAGAAAGAACAGCAGCAGCCAGAAATAGGGCACGCCGATGACCGCGCTGCGGCCGCGCCACCACCCGGGGTGCCAGCGCTTCTTGGTGTTGGAAGCATCCATGGAGGGCCTTTGTTATTGAGTGAGGACGACGTGGGCCTGGTTCGACCAGGTGGCCCAGACGATGTCTCCCCACGTGAACGCGCTGTCGCTGTGGCGTTCGGTGTTGGCCATGCTCACCGCCAGCACCTGGCCGCTGGCGAGCTTGACGCGGTACACGGTGGACGCGCCGAAGTACGACAGCTCCTCCACCTTGCCCGCCACGCAGTTGTACGGATCCTCGGGCTTGTCGCGCTGCAGCGCGATCTTCTCGGGACGCAGCGCCACGGTGACGGGCATGCCCAGCGTGCCGGTGATGCCGTGGCCCACGTAGTGGCGGCAGTCCGCGCAAGCTATGACCACGTGGTCGGGCTCGTCCACCGTGACGGAGCCGTCCATCAGGTTGACGTTGCCGATGAAGTCGGCCACGAAGCGGGTGGCGGGGGTCTCGTAGATCTCGGACGGCGAGCCCACCTGCAGGAAGCGGCCCTCGCTCATGACCGCGATGCGCGAGGCCATGGTCATGGCCTCCTCCTGGTCGTGGGTGACCATCACGCAGGTGACGCCCACCTGCTCGATGATGTTGACCAGCTCGATCTGGGTCTCCTCGCGCAGCTTCTTGTCGAGGGCGCCCAGGGGCTCGTCGAGCAGCAGCATCTCGGGCTGCTTGGCCAGGCTGCGCGCCAGCGCCACGCGCTGCTGCTGGCCGCCGGACAGCTGGTGGGGCTTGCGCTTGCCGAACTTGCCCAGTTGCACCAGCTTGAGCATGGCCTCGACACGCTCGGCCACCTTGTCCCGGGACCAGTTGTCGCGGCGCAGGCCGAACGCGATGTTGTCCCACACGGTGAGGTGGGGGAACAGCGCGTACGACTGGAACATCATGTTCAGCGGCCGCTCGTACGGCGGCAGGCCGGCCAGGTCCTGGCCGTTGAGGATGATGCGCCCCGACGTGGGCGTCTCGAAGCCGGCCAGCATGCGCAGCAGCGTCGTCTTGCCGCAGCCCGACGAGCCGAGCAGGGCGAAGATCTCGCCCTTGGCGATGTCGAGGTTGACGTGGTTGACGGCCTTGTAGCCGCCGAAGTCCTTCACCACGTCCTGGATCTGCAGGAACTTCGTATTGTCAGCGCTGATGCTCATGGGTCGGCTCGCCTCAGATGCCCGTCTTGAACGACGTGTAGGTTCGGTTCTGCAGGCGGCGGATCTCGTTGTTCAGGGCGTCGGCGGTGCCGGACATCTTGGCGAGATCGTCGGCCGACAGGAACACCGTCGGGTTGTTGGCGACCGCGGGATCGATGAACTTCTTCGATTCCTTGTTCGGGTTCGCGTAGAACACCTTGTTGGTGAGGCCGGCGTCGACTTCGGGGCGCAGGATGTAGTTGATCCACTTGAGCGCGTTCTGCGGGTGCGGCGCGTCCTTGGGAATGGCCATCACGTCGAAGAACAGCAGGCCGCCGTTCTTGGGCAGCAGGGCCTGGATGTTCTGGCCGGTCTTGTTCTCGATCGCGCGCTGGCGGGCGATGTTGATGTCGCCGGACCAGCCGAGCGCCAGGCACACCGAACCGTCGGCCATGTCGTTGATGTAGCCCGACGAGCTGAACAGCGTGACGTATGGGCGCACGGCCTTGAGCATCGTCAGCGCCTGCTGGTAGTCGGCCGAGTTGGTGGTGACGCGCGGCTTGCCGGCGTAGTGCAGGGCGGCCGGGATGATCTCGTCGCCGGAGTCGAGGAACGACACGCCGCACGACTTCAGCTTGGACATGTACTCGGGCTTGAAGACCAGGTCCCACACGTTGTCGGGCAGCGGCGCGCCGCCGAGCGCGGCCTTGACCTTGTCGACGTTGATGCGGACGGTGGTGTAGCCCCACAACCAGTCCACCACGTAGGTGTTGCCCGGATCGATCTAGGCGAGCTGGGCGGCGATGGCCGGATCGACGTTCTTCAGGTTGGGCAGCTTGGACTTGTCCAGCTTCATGAACAGGTCGCCCTGGATCTGCATGCGCGCCCAGTTCGAAGACGGCACCACCACGTCGTAGCCCGTCTTGCCGGCCACCAGCTTGGCGTGCAGGATCTCGTTGGAGTCGAAGTTGTCGTAACGGACCTTGATGCCCGTTTCCTTCTCGAAATTCTTGATCGTGTCGTCGGCGATGTAGTCCGACCAGTTGTAGATGTTGAGGATCTTCTCTTCCTCTTGTGCGTGCGCCACGCCCGCGATGAGAGTGAGAGCGAAGGCGCCTGCAATGCGGGCCAGGACATGGAACGGGGACTTCATCGAAAGACCTCCAACGGGAATGGGTGGGTTGAATCGGAAAGTGGAACGGCTTCTTCAGGACTGCAGGTCGATCGCGCGCACGGCGCGCACGGCGAATTTTCTCAGAACCAACCGCGCGCCTTGACGTCGGCCAGCGTGAGGTCGAGACACTTGCGAGCCTTGCCGACGAGTTCGTCGATCTCTGCCCGCGTGATCACCAGCGGCGGGGCGATGATCATCCGGTCGCCCACCGCGCGCATCACGAGTCCGTTGGCGAAGCAGTGGGCGCGGCAGATCATGCCGACGCCGTGATCCGGGTCGAACGGGGTCGCGTTCGACTTGTCCTTGACCATCTGCACCGCACCCATCAGGCCGCAGGTCTGAGTGTGGCCCACGAGCGGATGGTCGCGCAATTCCTCGAAACGGCTTGCAAGATACGGGCCGACATCGTCGCGAACGTGCTCCACCAGCTTCAATCGTTGAATGAGCCTGATGTTGGCCGCGGCCACCGCGCACGCCACCGGGTGGCCCGAGTAGGTGTAGCCGTGGTTGAAGTCGCCGCCCTGCTCGATCAGCACCCTGGCCACGCGCTCGCCCACCATCACGCCGCCCAGCGGAACGTAGCCCGAGGTGACGCCCTTGGCGAACGTGATGAGGTCGGGCTTGATGCCGAAGGTCTGGCAGCCGAACCAGTTGCCCGTGCGGCCGAAGCCGCAGATCACCTCGTCGCTGATCAGCAGGATGTCGTACTTCGTGCAGATGCGCTGGATCTCGGGCCAGTAGGTGGACGGCGGCACGATGACGCCGCCGGCGCCTTGCACCGGCTCGCCGATGAATGCGGCCACCTTGTGGGCGCCGACCTCGAGGATCTTGGCCTCGAGCGTCTGCGCGGCCTTCAGGCCGAACGCCTCGGGCGTCATGTCGCGCCCCAACTCGTACCAGTGCGGCTGTTCGACGTGCACGATGTTGGGGATCGGCAGCCCGCCCTGTGCATGCATGCCCGACATGCCCGACAGCGATGCGCCGGCCATGGTCGAGCCGTGGTATCCGTTGTTGCGGCCGATGATGACCTGGCGCTCAGGTTGTCCGATCAAGTCCCAATAGCGACGCACCATGCGCACGTTGGTGTCGTTGCTCTCGGAGCCCGAGCTGGAGAAGAAGAAGTGCTGGAAGCCTTCCGGCGCCACCTCCGACAGCAGCTCGGCCAGCTCGATGGCCGGCGGCGTGGCCGTGTTGAAGAACGCGTTGTAGAACGGCAGCGTCTTCAGCTGCAGCGTGGCCGCGTCGATCAGATCCTGCTGGCCGTAGCCCACGTTCACGCACCACAGCCCCGACATCGCGTCGAGGATCTTGTTGCCGTCGGTGTCCCAGACATAGACGCCTTCGGCGCGCTCGACGATGCGCGCGCCCTTGGCGGCCAGCGCCTGGTGGTCGGTGAAAGGATGCAGGAAGTGCTTCGAATCGGCTTCCTGCCACTGGCGGGTGGTGCGGGGGGGGGTCATGGCTCGTTCCTCGTGATCAGACATGCAGCAACAGGTGTTCGCGCTCCCACGGCGAGATCACCTTCATGAACTCGGCGTACTCGATCTCCTTGACCTCGGTGTAGACG
>JACMOG010000620.1 GCA_014378125.1 Vitreoscilla sp.
GGGCGGCGCGTCTGCCTTGGCGCCTGCGCCGTTGGACATCGCCCGGGGGTGCGCGGCGTCGTAGATTTTCGCCAGGTGCTGGAAGTCGAGCCGCGTGTACACCTGCGTGGTGGCGATGCTGGCGTGGCCCAGCAGTTCCTGCACGCCGCGCAGGTCGCCGCTGGACTGCAGCAGGTGCGACGCGTAGCTGTGGCGCAGCATGTGCGGATGCACGGGCGTGGCCACGCCGGCGCGGTCGCCCTGGGCCTTCAGGCGCGAGCGCAGCTGGTTGGGCGACAAGCGGTTGCCCAGGCGGCTGACGAACAGCGCGCCGCCGTCGAGCCCGGCCACCAGCGTCGGGCGATGCAGCAGCCACGTGTTCAACGCCTCCAGCGCGGGGCCGCCCACGGGCCCGCTGCGCCGCTTGGAGCCCTTGCCGAACACGTGCGCGGTGGCGTCGTCGATGTCGATCCAGCCGCCCGACTCCGCGCCGGGGCCCAGGTCGAGACCCAGCAGCTCGCCCAGGCGCAGCCCGCAGCCGTACAACAGCTCGGCGATGGCGTGGTCGCGCGCGGCGAGGGCCTGGGCCTCGGGCGTGTCGTCCGCGTCGCCGCCGGCGGGCGTCTCACCCATCGCCAGCGCCACGGCCTCGTCGACGGCCAGCGCCTTGGGCAGCGGCCGCGCCGCGCGGGGAGCCCGGATGCCGTCGACCGGGTTGTGGGCCAGGCTCGTGGCGTCGGACTGCAGGCTCCACCAGCGGTAGAAGCCGCGCCAGCCCGACAGCGTGAGTGCGATGGAACGCGCGCCCAGGCCGGCGCCGTGCAGCTGCGCGGCGAAGCGCTGGATGTGCGCGCTTTGCAGCGAGGCCAGCGGCCGCTGCGCCTCGTCGGCGAGCTTCACCAGCCGCGCCAGCGCGTCGCCATAGGCGGTGAGCGTGTGCGCCGACACGCGACGCTCCACGCGCAGGTGCTCGAGGTAGCGCTGGATGGCCGGCTCGGTCATCGCAGCGGCGTCCTTATTGCTGTTGCACCAGCAGGCGCGTGAGCGCGGCGCCGGCGATGTCGCCGACCTGCGCCAGGAACTCGATGCCCATGTCGGCGGTGTAGCGCGTGGGATCGGGCGAGCCGAGCGCCAGCATGCCGAACGCCGTGTGCTGGCGATCCTGGCGCAGCGGGATCAGCGCCAGCGACATCACCGAGTCGGGATTGTCGAACCAGCCCGCCGCCTCGAAGCCCGAGTTGGCGCCGCAGTACGGGGCCACCAGGCTGGTGGCGAAGATCTTCACGTCGTCGCTCACCTCGGCGGCGCAGGGCAGGTGCGCCAGCTCGGGCGCCACGCCCCACACGCGCACGGCGGCCTGGGGAATCATGAACTGGTGCTGCAGCTCGTGCACCAGCACCGGCGACAGGCGATCGGGCTCGTGCGTCTGCATGACCGCGCGCGTCCAGCGGTGCAGGCGATCCGAGATGGCCATGTTGTCCTGGCCGTAGCGGATCATCTCCATGATCTTGCGCTCCAGGTTCTTGATGCGCTCGCGCAGCATCTCCATCTGGCGTTCCTGCAGCGACACCGCGCGCGAGCCGTGGGGGCTGGACAGCTGCACGCTGGCGAGGAGCTCGGCGTGGCGCTCGAAGAAGCCCGGCGTGTTGGCGAGGTAGCCCGCGATGTCGTCCTCGGTGATGCCCTCGGTACCGCTCGTGTTGTTCACAGTTCAATCTCTCCTTCGAATACGGTGGTGGCCGGGCCGGTGAGGAACACGCTGTCGTCGGGGCCGCCGGCCCATTCGACCGTGAGCTTGCCGCCATGCATGTCGACGTCGACCCTGGCATCGAGCCAGCCCAGGCGGATGCCGGCCACGACGGCCGCGCAGGCGCCGGTGCCGCACGCGAGGGTTTCACCCGCGTCGCGCTCGTGCACGCGCAGGCGGATATGCGTGCGCGAAACCACCTCCATGAAGCCGGCGTTGACGCGGCGCGCGAAGCCGGGGTGCAGCTCCACCCGCGGGCCCACCTGGGCGACCGGGTAGCGCTCGACGTCGTCGACGCGGGTGACCGCATGCGGGTTGCCCATCGACAGCACCGCCGCGTCGACGCCGCGATCGTCGCCCGAGGCCGGCAGCAGCGGCCAGGTCTCGAAGCCGCCCGCGGGCGTGGGCGCGAGGCTGCCGGCGTCGAACGGCAGGTCGGCATGCTCGAAGCGCGGCGCGTTCATGTCGACGCGCACGCGGCCGTCGGGCTGGATGATCAGCTCGAGGTCTGTGTTCATCGTCTGCACGCGGATGGTGTCGCGCGTGGTCATGCCGCGATCGCGCACGTAGCGGGCGAAGCAGCGCGCGCCGTTGCCGCACTGCTCCACCTCGTCGCCGGTGTTGTTGAAGATGCGGTAGCTGAAGTCCATGCCCGGCGCGGTGGGGCGCTCGACGGCCAGGATCTGGTCGGCGCCCACGCCGAAGCGGCGGTCGCCCAGGCGGCGCATCTCTTCGGCGCCCAGGGCCAGCGGCTCGCGCGTGGCGTCGAGCACGACGAAGTCGTTGCCGGCGCCTTGCATCTTGGTGAAGCGAACGCGGGTCGGGGTGGGCAGCATGGGCCAATTATCGCCGGGCA
>JACMOG010000621.1 GCA_014378125.1 Vitreoscilla sp.
ACAGGTCTTCCACCATCGCCTGCAGCTTGACGTCGATGGACAGCTGCAGCTCGTTGCCCGGCGTGGCCGGCTTGCTGGCCAGCTGGCGCACGGCGCGGCCGCCGGCCGAGGTCTCGATCTGCTCGAAGCCGGTGGTGCCGTGCAGCTCCGACTCGTAGCTCTGCTCCAGGCCCAGCTTGCCGATGTACTCGGTGCCGCGGTAGTTGGCCTGGTCCTCGTCCGACCAGTCGTCGACGATCTTCTGCTTTTCTTCCTGGTTGATGCGGCCGATGTAGCCCACGAGGTGGCTGGCGAGCTCGCCGTGCGGGTAGCTGCGGAACAGCCGCGCCTTGATCTCCACGCCCGGAAAGCGGAAGCGCTGCGCCACGAAGCGCGCCACCTCCTCGTCGGTGAGCTTGGTGCGGATGGGCACCGACTCGAAGCTCTTGCCCTCGGCGGACAGGCGCGCGAAGCGCTTGCGGTCGCGCGGGGTGACCTCGATCACCTTGGCGATCTCGTTGATCGTGCCTTCCACGTCGACCAGCTTGGACGGCGTCAGCTCCAGCGTGTAGGCCGGGTAGTTGGTGGCCATCACGACGCCGTTGCGGTCGACGATGAGGCCGCGATTGGGCACGATGGGCACGACGCCGATGCGGTTGGCCTCGGCCTGCGCCTGCAGGTCGTCGTGGCGCACCACCTGCAGCACGAACCAGCGGAACACGAGCACGCCGAAGCACAGCAGCACGAAGGCCGCCGCGGCGATCGTGCGCGTGCGGAAGCGATCGAGTTCGACCTCGATGTTGCGCAGCTCCGTCATCGATTTCACAGGCGACCCAATCGATTCTCAGAGAACGCGGTTTTCGTCGCGGTCGGGCGCGCGGCGTTGCGGGGCCAGCAGCATCCACGAGATGACGGGCCACAACAGCGCCTCGAACACCGGCGCGAGCAGCATCGTCCAGCCGGGGAAGCTGCCGCTGGACAGCAGGCGCACGACCAGGGACGCGGCATGCGCCACGATGAACACCGGCAGGATCTGCAACGCCTGCTCGGCCACCCCGTACCACAGCAGGCGGCGATGCATGGTGATGGCCAGGAAGCTCAGCAGCGTGTACGCCTCGGCGTGCTGGCCCAGCACGGCGCCCTGGTGCACGTCCATCAGCAGGCCGAACACGAACGCGGCGCCGATGCCCACGCGACGCGGCTGTTGCACGTTCCAGAACACGAGCGCGAGCGCCAGGAAGTCGGGCATGGCCGCCACGCGGCCCAGCGGCAGCATGTTGAGCACCAGCGCGACGAACAGCGAGAACCACAGGAACAGGGGGTTGACCGGCAGCAGGAGCTGGTCGGCGCCACGCGGCATGATCATTTCCTGCCCCCCTTGGCCGACTTGGCGTTCTTGTCCTTGGCGGGCTCGGGAGCGGGCGCCGGGCGCGCCGGCAGCTGCATGGCCATGGGCTCGTGCACCAGCACATGCCGCACGCCGTCGGCCGACGCGGCGGGCGACAGGGCGATGCGCGCGAACGAGGAATCGGCGCGCGGATCCACCTTCACCACCTTGGCCACGTCGAGGCCCGGCGGGTAGAT
>JACMOG010000622.1 GCA_014378125.1 Vitreoscilla sp.
ACGTCCACCTTCTGGAAGCGACGCGACAGGGCCGCGCCCTTCTCGAAGATGCCGCGGTATTCGGTGTACGTGGTGGCCCTGATGCACTTCATCGAGCCGTTGGACAGCGCCGGCTTGAGCAGGTTGCTCGCGTCGAGCGTGCCGCCCGATGCGGCGCCCGCGCCGATCAGCGTGTGGATCTCGTCGATGAACAGCACGGCGCGCGGCTGCTCCTTGAGCTGCTTGAGAACGCCCTTCAGGCGTTGCTCGAAGTCGCCGCGGTACTTGGTGCCGGCCAGCAGCGCGCCCATGTCCAGCGAGTAGACGACCGCGTCGGCCAGCACGTCGGGCACGTCGTTCTGCGTGATGCGCCAGGCCAGGCCTTCGGCGATGGCCGTCTTGCCCACGCCCGCCTCGCCCACCAGCAGCGGGTTGTTCTTGCGCCGGCGGCACAGGATCTGGATGACGCGCTCGACCTCGTGGTCGCGGCCGATCAGCGGATCGATCTTGCCGTCGCGGGCCAGCTGGTTGAGGTTCTGCGTGAACTGGTCGAGCGGGGAGCCCTTGCCCTCGCCGCCCTCGTCCTTTTCGGCCTGCTCGCCACCCGACTCGCCGCTCGCCTTCGGCGGCTCCGGCGGATCGGACTTCTTGATGCCGTGGGCGATGTAGTTGACGACGTCCAGGCGCGTAACGCCCTGCTGGTGCAGGTAGTACACGGCATGCGAATCCTTCTCGCCGAAGATGGCCACGAGCACATTGGCGCCGGTGACTTCCTTCTTGCCGCCGCCGGTGGACTGCACGTGCATGATCGCCCGCTGGATCACCCGCTGGAATCCCAGCGTGGGCTGCGTGTCGACCTCTTCCGAGCCACCCACCGTGGGCGTGTTCTCGCGGATGAAGGTGGACAGGCTCTTTCTCAGGTCCTCGATGTTGGCCGCGCAGGCGCGCAGCACCTCGGCGGCCGAGGGGTTGTCCAGCAGCGCGAGCAGCAGGTGCTCGACGGTGATGAACTCATGCCGCTGCTGGCGCGCTTCCACAAACGCCATGTGCAGGCTGACTTCCAGTTCTTGCGCAATCATGCGGCCTCCATAATGCATTGAAGCGGGTGTCCGTAGCGACGTGCGGCGGCCAGCACCAACTCGACCTTCGTGGCAGCGATGTCCTTGGAGAACAAGCCGCACACGCCACGCCCTTCATGGTGGATCTTCAACATGATCTGCGTGGAGGTTTCGAGGTCCAACTTGAAATATTCCTGCAGCACCATGACGACGAATTCCATCGGAGTGAAGTCGTCATTCAGCAGCACCACCTGGTACATGCGGGGCGGCTTGGTACGTGCAGCCTTGCGTTCGGCCACGACCGCGCCCTGGCCCGAGTCGGGAAGACTTGGCTTGGGGAGCACGACGGGCGGCGGTGGAGGAATTTCCTCAGGCATGAATTGATTCTATAGACTCGCGCACGTCCGGGGACGATGGGACATATCGTCCCCCTGACAGGGTGAAGAGCATTGCCGGAAAAGCTTTGCTCATGCGATGCATCTCGGGACGACACCCGTCATTTCAAGACGAGCGTCCTGCACAAGTTCGACCGACGCGCCGGAAGCCGTGTGGCGCGGGGCTTCAGGGTTGTCCGGGACGGTTCGCATCACGCCAAGTTAGCACGTGAAATGCCCGGCTTGGGGCAGTGTTGCAATGACGTGACGGGAAATTTGCGCCGGAGGGGGTCAGGCATTGCCTGCGAAATACGCAGTAGATGCCAGACCCCTTCAGCCCAAGCGCGCCTGCAGCTCGGCCACCTGGCCGCGCAGGTACTCGTTCTCGGCGGTGAGCTCGGCGACGCGGTCCTGCAGCGCCTGCACTTCGGTCGTGGGCGTCTGGCTGGCCTCGACCCGCGGCTTCTTCGTGGCCTCGCGAGCCCGCTTGGCAGCCTGCTTGAGCTCGTCCTTGCCGCCGCTGGCCGCGGCCACCTGCTCTTCGATCGGCAGCCCGGCCACCGCCGCGGCGGCGTTCAACGTGATCGTGCCGGCGCGCACGGCCGCCACCAGCTCCGGTGCGGCCTGCTTCTGGATCTTCTCGATCATCGTGAGCTGGCTTGGCGTGACCTTGGCCGCCTTCGCCACCGCCTCGCGCGAGGTCAGCAAAGGCTCGGCCGCGGCCGCCGGGTCGCCGTCGATCGCCGACACCGGCTCCGCCTCGCCCAGCACCTCGGCGCGCATGTGCGCGTCCTTCTTCGCGGCGCGGACGGCGGACTCGCGGTCGCCCACGATCTGCTTTTTGCGCAGCGCGAGCACGCCGCGCTGGAAGTCGGACACGCTGCGCCGGCCGAGGTGCTGGTCGATCATCCACAGGTGCACGTCCTCGATCGAGCGGAAGCGCGCGTTCTGCACCGTGCTGAACGGCAAGCCGTGCTCCAGGCACAGGCCGTAGCGGTTGTGGCCGTCCACCAGCACGTCACCC
>JACMOG010000623.1 GCA_014378125.1 Vitreoscilla sp.
ATCGCGCCGGTCGAGCTCGCGCGCATCGTCGAGGTGGTGCGCGCGCGCGGCGGCGTCACCATCGTCGACGAGATCTACCAGGGACTCAGCTACGACCCGGCGTTCGAGCACTGCGCGCTGGCCTTCGGCGACGACATCGTGTCGGTGAACAGCTTCTCCAAGTACTTCGGCATGACCGGCTGGCGCCTGGGCTGGCTGGTGCTGCCCGAGGCGCTGGTCGAGCCAGTGGAACGCCTGGCCCAGAACCTCTACATCTGCGCCAGCTCGATCGCGCAGCATGCCGCCGTGGCCGCGTTCGACGCCGCCAGCCTGGCCGAATGCGAAACCCGCCGGACGGCATTTCGCGAGCGTCGCGATTTCCTGGTTCCGGCCCTGCGCAAACTTGGGCTGGAGGTGCCGGTGGTGCCCGATGGCGCGTTCTACGTGTGGGCCGATTGCAGCGCGTTCGCCGGCAACAGTTGGGATTTCGCGATGCAACTGATGCACTCCGCCCACGTGGCGCTGACGCCTGGAAAGGACTTCGGGCCGACGCATGCGAATACTTACTTCAGGCTGTCGTTTGCGACCGCGATGCCGCAATTGCAAGAAACTGTAAGCCGGCTCGCCCGAGAGCTGCACCGCTGATCCTTTCAACCCTGCCGGCAAGCGTGACGCAATCGCCAGACCGGTGATATTTGTGTCATCGTGCAGGGTATGTTCCTGTTTTTCGGCCCTTATTACCCGCCCACCATCGGTTAACTTCCGCCCATGCGATGGAATCTCTTCAGGCGCTCCGAATCGCCGGACGCCTCCGACTCAAGCTTCGAAACGACGGTAGTCGATGACGTGGCTGCGGCGCGCATGGGCCAGGGGTCGGCGCCCGAGGGCGTCGTGGCGCCTCCTCCCGCGCCGGTGCTGCCCGGCATCGGCACGGGCATCGAGAGCGAAAGCATCGGCCACGTGGGCCGCTATGCGCTCAAGACCGTGCTGGGCAAGGGCGGCCTCGGCACCGTCTACGCGGCCTGGGATCCGCTGCTGTCGCGCACCGTCGCGCTCAAGACCCTGCACATCGACGCCGACCCGGCCGCGCGCGAGTCGCTCGACGCGCTGTTCCTGAACGAGGCCCGCGCGGCCGCGGGCCTGTCGCACCCGCACATCGTCACGGTGTTCGACGCCGGCCCGTCCGACACGGGCGTCTACATCGCCATGGAGCGCCTGCAGGGTCAAGACTTGCGCCACCTGCTGCTGCAGGGCGTGCGCCCCGGCCCCATCGAGGCGGCCCAGGTGGTGCGCCGCGTGGCCGACGCGCTGGCCTACGCGCACCGCAAGGGCGTGGTGCACTGCGACGTGAAGCCGGCCAACATCTTCATGACCGGCCGCATGCACCCCAAGGTGCTCGACTTCGGCATCGCGCGCGTCGCCCATCGCGACGTGCCGGCGCTCGAGGGCGTGGCCGCGGGCTCGCCCTACTACCTGGCGCCCGAGCAGATGGACGGCCGCTCGGTGGATCGCCGCAGCGACGTCTACTCGCTGGGCGTCGTGCTCTACGAGCTGCTGGTGGGCAAGAAGCCGTTCGAGGGCAAGTCGCTCGAGGAGATCATGACCGCCGTCAAGACGGCCGAAGTCATGCCCGCGCACCGCGTGTCGCCCAAGATCCCGCTGGGCCTGTCGGTGATCGCCGGCCGCGCGATGGCGCGCGATCCCGACCAGCGCTACCCGTCGGCCCGCCACCTGTCGATGGAGCTGCGCCACTGGGTCGATTCGGCCGAGGCGCGCGCCCTGCGCAACGAGGCGCGCGGCACCCCCGTGGCCACGTCGCCGGCCCGCCGCATCCTGCGTGTCGCGCTGCCGCTGCTGGCCTTCGTGGCCGTCATCGGCGGCCTGGCCTGGCTGAAGTTCGGCACCTCGCCCGCCGACGTCGCCGTGGTGCCCGCGCCCGTCGGCGCGCCCGCGCCGGTGCGCGCGGCCGCGGCCGCGGTCGCGCCGCCCGTGGTCATCGCCCCGGCCGCCGCGGCGGCCGAGGGAGCCGCCCCCGCATCGGGGGGCGCGGGGGGGTGCCCCGGCGCCCGATCCGCGGGAGGCCCGGG
>JACMOG010000624.1 GCA_014378125.1 Vitreoscilla sp.
CCAGCGTGGCCCTCGACCAGGGCACCAGCGCGCAGGCCACGACGGTCAGCGGCCTGCTGGACGTCACGTCCACCGGCGACACGACGCTGGGCTACGTCAACGCCGGCGGCGCCACGGTCACCGCGGGCGGCAGCCTGCTGCTGGGCGGCACGCTCACCTCGTCGGGCAACGTCTCGCTCAAAGGCGCCCAGATCCAGGGCGTCGCGGCGCACGGCGCGCTCGACGTGGCGGCCGGATCCTCCCTGTCGCTGGACACCACCGGCTCGAGCGGCGGCAACATCGGCAAGGGCGCATCCACCGTCTCGGGACAGGTGGACGGGCAGGCCATCATCGCGCTGCTGGGCGTCTCGGGCCAGAGCGGGCTGTCCGTCAACTTCAACGCCGGCCAGAGCGCGTGGTTCCGGGTGGCGACGCAGGTGCAGACGCACCAGCTGAACCTGCATGAGCTCGACTCGCTGCGCTCGCAGACGTTCTTCTGCGACACGCAGACCTGCGTCAACGTGCTCGGCCAGACGACGGCCATCGCCGACACCGTGGTCTCCAACATCCTGAGCGCCGCGGCGCAGGACGCCGCCGACGCAGCGTTCGGCACCGAGAACCTCGACTTCGCCATCCGCAAGGGCTACGTGACCACGATCGGCCGCGTCCCGCCGGGCATCGACGAAATCGCGGGAGACCTGGGTGCGACGCAGTGCGACTCTCGGGTAACATCGCCGACGGCCATTGCCGCCGACAAGGTCTGCACCGCCAAGTGATCCCGAGGGGCGTTCCCGCCCCTTCGGAATCGCCTTCACCTGAACCCGCGGGCGCCGTACTTCTTGCGTCGCCCGTTCTGGATGCCCGGTATCGCCGGGCATCGTCGTTGACCCGAAGCCCTTTGAGCGACGTCCCGAAACAACTTGGGAAGTACCAGATCCGCCGAGCAATCGGCAAGGGTGCGATGGGCATCGTCTATGAGGGATTCGATCCCATCATCGACCGGGTCGTCGCCATCAAGACGATCAAGAAGGACGAGCTCGACGCGGAAGAGGCCGAGGAGCATTCGCGGCGCTTCCTGATCGAGGCCAAGGCGGCGGGCCGGCTCAACCACAAGAACATCGTCGGCATCTACGACTACGGCGAAGAGAAGGGCCTGTCCTTCATCGTCATGGAGTTCGTGCAGGGCAAGGAGCTGAAGTCCTTCTTCGCCGCCCGGCATCCGTTCTCGATGTCGCAGATCGTGCGCCTGATGGGCGAACTGCTCGACGCGCTGGGCTACTCGCACAGCCGCGGCGTCGTCCACCGCGACGTCAAGCCCGACAACATCTTCGTCACCGACGAGGGCTCGGTGAAGCTGGGCGACTTCGGCATCGCGCGCATCGACTCCACCTCGAAGACGCACGCGGGCACCGTGCTGGGCACGCCCAGCTACATGGCGCCCGAGCAGATCCGCGGCGAGACCGCCGACGCGCGTTCCGACCTGTACGCCGCCGGCGTCATCCTCTACCAGTTCCTGGTGGGCGAGCGCCCGTTCTCGGGCGGCATGGTGGCGGTCATGCAGAAGGTGCTGATGGAGGCGCCCAAGCCGCCGTCGTCGCACAACCCGTCCATTCCCGAGGCCATCGACACGGTGGTGCTGCGCGCGCTGGCCAAGGTGGCCGGCGACCGCTTCGCGAGCGCCGCCGAGTTCAGCCGCGAGCTCACCGCCGCGGTGGGGCTGGCGGACTCCGAGGACGAGTCCGAGTCGACGATGATCATGTCGGCCGCCACGCTCAAGGCGTTGCAGGAGGGCGTCGCCCCGGCCGATCGCACCCGCACCGGCACGGGCACCACCGGCACGCATACGGGTACCGGTACGGGCACCGGCACCGGCGCGACCGGTGCCACGGGCCCGGCGGGTCGCTCCGCCGCCACCGGGCGC
>JACMOG010000625.1 GCA_014378125.1 Vitreoscilla sp.
CGTGTGCCTGTACGAGGCGCTGCGGCAGCGCACGAAGGCGGCCGCGGGGGGCTGAGCCTTTCTTTCCCCTGGGTCTGGCCCGGAGCCAGACCCCGCCGCTCGAGACCCCGCCGCTCGGAAGCGTTCTCGCGGGCGCGTCACCCCGTTTTCGCACCCACCGCGTTCAACCCGCATCGACGTTCGAACGAGGAGGCTGCGATGCGACAAGGACATTGGGTGGCGGTGGCGGCCGGGCTTTGCCTGGCGGTGGGCCAGGCGATGGCGCAGGGCGAGCCGCCCCGGCCCGAGCCGGCGCTGGTGCAGCTGGCCGCGGGCCAGCAGCCGATCCGGCTGGCGCACGCCGGCGTGGACGTCTACGCCGAGGGCAGCCTCGTGCATGTCGTCGTCGACCTTACGTTGTCCAACCCCAACGCCCGCATGCTCGAAGGCGAGCTGCAGTTTCCGCTGCACGCCGGCCAGACCGTCACCGGCTTCGCGCTGGACATGAGCGACGGCTCGATGCGCGCCGCCGTTCCCGTGACCAAGGCGCGCGGCCGCCGGGTGTTCGAGGAGGTGGTGCGACGGGGCGTCGACCCGGCGTTGCTGGAGCAGACCGCCGGCGAGAACTTCCGCCTGCGCGTGTACCCGCTGCGCGCGGGCGGCACGCGGCGCGTGACGATCGCGATCACCGAGTGGCTGACGCCCGACGCGCAGCAGCGGCTGAAGCTGGCGTTGCCACTGGACTTCGCCGGCACGCCGGCCGACTCGATGGACCTGCACGTGCACCTGCACGCCACCGATACGGCCGGCGTGAAGGTGGCCGGCGACCTGGGCGGCGCCGACATCGTGATGAACGGCCCGGACGCCGACGTGCGCCTGCATCGCGACTTCTTCCGTCCTCCCGCCGAGCGCCGCAGCGCGCTCGATGTCAGCTGGCCGGCGCCGCGAGGCGACACGTTGCTGCGCGAACGCGTCGACGGCCAGGCCTACTTCCACGCCGAGCTGAAGGTGCCCGACCAGGCGGCGCCGGGCGCGCGACCCGACGACGTGACCGTGACCTGGGACGCCTCCGGCTCCGGCGCGCAGCGCGACCACGAGGCCGAGCTGCGCCTGCTCGGCGCGTTGTTCGCCTGGACGCCCGACGTGAAGGTGCGGCTGCGCGTGGTGCGTGACGCCGCCGAGCCGGATCGCCTGTTCGACGTGCGTCATGGCGACTGGCAGGCGTTGCGCGACGTTCTCAAGGCCATGGCCTACGACGGCGCGAGCAACGCGGCGCTGTGGGCCGCGCCGGCGGGCCGGGGGTCGAAGTCCGGCCTCGCATTGCTGTTCTCCGACGGCCTGGGCAACTGGGGCGCACCTCCCACCCCGGCCGGCGGCAACGTGACGGCCTACGCGGTGCAGTCCGGCTCCGGCGCCTCGGCGGTCTTCCTGCGCCAATGGGCCGAATCGCGCGGCGGACGGCTCCTCGACCTCGCCACGCTGTCGGCCGACGAGGCGCTCGGCCTGGTGCAGCAGCGCGCCGCGCGCCTGGTGCGCATCGACGGCGAGGGCTTCGACCAGGCGGCCGTCGCGTCGTGGCGACCCGACGCGGGCCGCCTGGTGGTGGCAGGGCGCTTCAGCGCGCGCACCGCGAAACTCGACCTGGTGCTGGAGTCCGGCGACGGCACGACCTTGCATCGGCGCGTCGAGCTGATGGCGCCGCCGCAGGCCGACAGCGTCGACGCCGGCTTCGTGGCGCAGCGCTGGGCGCGGCTGCGCGTCGACGAGCTGCTGGCCCAGCCGGAGTTGCATCGCACCGAGATCGTGGCGCTGGGCAATCGCTTCGGCATCGTCACGCCGGAGACCTCGCTGATCGTGCTGGAGAGCCTGTCCGACTACCAGCGCTACGAGCTGGTGCCGCCGCCCGGGCCGCTGCGCGAGCAGTACGACGCCGGCCGACGCGCGACGGAGGCCGACAAGGCCGCTCAATCCGCACGCCACCTGGCCTCGCCGGTAGAGCGATTCCCGGCCCGGCAGGCCTGGTGGGGCAAGGGCTTCCCGAAGGAGGCGCC